>NZ_QNRG01000003.1:0-277120 GCF_003315015.1 Micrococcus sp. KT16
GAGCTGGGTTCAGAACGTCGTGAGACAGTTCGGTCCCTATCCTCTGCGCGCGTTGGAAATTTGAGAAGGTCTGTCCTTAGTACGAGAGGACCGGGACGGACGAACCTCTGGTATGTCAGTTGTACCGCCAGGTGCATGGCTGATTAGCTACGTTCGGGATGGATAACCGCTGAAAGCATCTAAGCGGGAAGCCGGCTTCGAGATGAGATTTCCTTGCCCCTTTGAGGGTGTGAGGCCCCCAGCTAGAACACTGGGTTGATAGGCTGGATGTGGAAGCGAGGACTGAAGACTCGTGAAGCTGACCAGTACTAATAGGCCGATGACTTACACACACTCTTATCCTATTGCTTGCTTCAAGGTGATGGGTTGGTGTTCGCGTCCGCTGTGCGGTTGTCTGATTGCAACCGGCTGTCTGCTTGTTGGTGGGTGGTTGGGGTGTTTTGAGTTGAATAGTGTCACTGTTGTGTGACCCGTAGGTTTCCCTGCTGTTGCCCGTGTTGAGGGTGGTGGTGTGGGGTTAGGGTTACGGCGGTCATAGCGTGGGGGAAACGCCCGGTTCCATTCCGAACCCGGAAGCTAAGGCCCACAGCGCCGATGGTACTGCAGCCGGGAGGTTGTGGGAGAGTAGGTCGCCGCCGGACATTCTTTGAGGGAGGGCCTCGCACCGTTGGGTGCGAGGCCCTTCCCGCATTCCCGGGAGGATTCACCGGGCGGCCCCGTGCGATCTGCACGGGGCTTTCAGCGTTCCCGGGTGCCTCCCCCTCGGCGCTCAGAGCTCCTCGCCGGCACGCAGCCGTGCCGTGAGCGCGCGGGTGAGTCGGCGGCGCAGCCGGCCGTGCTCCGTGCTCTGCTCCCGAAGGCGCGCGTGCACGGCGTCGGCATGGGCGGGCTTCTCCGAGTCGGGGAGAGCGAGGAAGTCGCGCAGCAGCGGCTCCAAGCGCCCGGTGAGGGCGAGCACGAGCTCCTGCGTCTCCACGGGCCGTGTGCGCTGCAGGCGAGTCCAGGCCGGCCCGTACTCGGCGGCGTGCTCGACCATCTCCCACGCGAGGGCCCAGCTGTCCGGGCGCAGTCGGTGCCGCTCCGCGCGCAACAGCCGTCGCAGGGCGGCCACGGCCTCCTCGAGCTCGGCAGCGGCCGGGGCGCCGTCGTCGTCGGGGGAGGGGCTCGCGGAGGAACGCAGGAACGGCCACCAGCTCATGCCGGCCTCTCTCGGATTCGTCGGGTGCGCAGAGGTCTCACGCGTGCGATTCTGCCCCGCATCTCGGTTTGGCGGCACCCGGTGTGGCTGGTATAGTCGCTCTCTGTTGGATTCAGGTCTGAGACCTCCAACGGGGTGTGGCGCAGCTTGGTAGCGCGCGTCGTTCGGGACGACGAGGCCGCAGGTTCAAATCCTGTCACCCCGACCAGAAAGAGCCCCCGCCGGATCGGCGGGGGCTTTTCTCGTCTCCGGGTGCTCACCGGGCGCGGGGCGTCAGTCCTGGCGGGACTCCAGGAACTGCATATGCTCGGGGCGCGCCGGGTCCACTTCGCCGGCCACGTCGTCGTGTTCGTCCACCCAGTCCTTCACGTACGGGCACACGGGGACGATCCGGCGGCCCGCGGCCACGGTGTCCTTCAGCGCCTCGCGCACGAGCGTCGAGGCCAGGCCCCGGCCCTCGTACTGGTGGTCGACCTTGGTGTGCGGGAAGATCCGCTGGGCCGGGCCGTCGGCGGTGTCGTCGTCGATCGCCACCGTGAAGCCGGCCACCGTGCCCGCGTCGTCGACGACGATCTCGTACCTCTCCGCGTTCTTGCGGACCTGCGGGTGCTCCAGGCTGGGGGTCTGCTCGGTCATGGTCGGTCCTCTCGTTCCTGGGTGGACCCCGCCGCCGGGCCGGCGACGGGGAAGGGGGTCAGTCGTCCCGGCGCCGCACGGGGTGATGGGACAGGATCGAGATGCGGTTCGTCAGGTTCATCACCATCGCGACCCACTGCACGGCCGCGTACTGGGCGTCCGTGAGCACAGCGGCCGTGGAGGCCTGCACGTAGTTCAGCTGCTCCTGCTCGGGGAGGTCCGTGACCGCCTCGGCGAGCTCGAGCGCGGCGCGTTCCTGCTCCGAGTACACGGCCCCGGCCTCACGCCACGCCGGCAGCAGTCCCAGGCGCTGCACGCTCAGACCGGCGTCGGCGCCCTGGCGGGTGTGCCGGTCCAGGCAGAACCCGCAGCCGTTGAGCTGGGAGACCCGGAGGTTCACGAGCTCCACGAGCTGCCGGTCCAGCCCGGCCTGCTCGGCGGCGGCGCGCGCCGCCGAGGCCAGCGGCCCGACCGCGTGCCATGCCTCGGGCACGGCCTTGTCGAGGAAGAACGCGAGGGGGTCCTGGCGGGGTGCGGGGGTGTCAGCGGCGGTCATGGTCCTTCACTGTCTCGCAGAACGGGGCGGTGGGCCAGGGACCGGGTGCCCGGCCCGGACGAGCTTCCGGCTCAGATCCGGCCCCGATCGGCTCAGAATCGGCCGGACGAGCCCGCCCCGGAGAACGAGCCGCCCGAGGATCCGTAGCCGGTCCCGGAGGAGCTGGACTGCGCCTGGCGATGGTCCTGGACGGACCGCTCGCCGGCCTGGCGGCCCGTGGTGAAGGCCACCACCGTCCAGTAGGCATCCGCCGGCAGCGCGGAGTCCAGGATCGAGCCGCGCGCGGACCGGACCGGGCCACGGTGCGTGCGCAGCTCGTCGCGCAGCAGCTCACGCTCGGCCTCGTCCTTGCCGAACGCCGCCACCTCGGCGTCGGCGAGGGCGGAGACGAGACCGGTCAGGCGACGCCGCAGCGCGTCCAGCTCGTCCAACGCCGCGGCCGGGGTCAGGCGCTCGTCCTGCAGGTCCGCACCCAGCGCCTCGAGCCGGTCCTGGGCCTCGGTGCGGAAGGACTCCAGCGCGGCGACCGCGGACCGGACGGCTCCGGCGGAGCCGACGGAGGAGGCCAGCGTGCCGACGGCGTCCAGGTCGGCCCGCAGCGGGGCGGTCTGCTGGTCCCACGCCGCCGGCCACCCCGGGTGGCGGTTGAAGAAGGTGTTCGCCGCGGCCACGGCGTCGTCGAGGCGGTCGAGCTCACGGGCGCGGTCCCGGACGTCCTCCGCGGCCCGGGCATGCTCCGTGCGATGCAGGCTGCGCTCCGGCAGGGCCTCGAGGCGGTCCAGCTCCGCCGACGCGTCGAGCGCCTGGCGCCGGAAGGTGCGGAAGCGCTCCATCAGCGCGGCCGCGTGGGGCGAGTCCTCGGGCACCGTGGACGCGTTCACCTCGGTGGCGTCCATCTCCAGGGTCACGGAGGTCAGGTGGGTGCGGGCCTCGGCCAGCAGGTCGGCCGTCCGGCGGCGGCGACGCCGTCGGCTCGCGAGTGCCGCGGCCGCGGCGCCGCCGCCCGCCACACCGACGATCCCCGCGCCGAACCACAGCTCGGGAGCCTGCCACCAGGGGCGTCCGATCAGCTCGGCGGCGGCGTCCGTCACATCCACGACCGTGTCCGTCCACCGGGCCGCACGGGCCGCCTCGTGTCCGGCCTCGCGCACCTCCCGCAGCCGGTCCGTGCTGAGCATCCGGTCCTCGCCCACGTACACCCCGATCAACCGGTTGTCCGGGTCGAGCGCCACGATCACGAGGTCGTCGGCCCATTTCTGGCCGTCCGCGCTGATCCAGTCCGGGTGCTCGGCGCGAGCCCGCTCGAGCACCCGCCCGTTGAACGCCTGAGACGCGCGGTCGTCGTCCAGCGCGGACAGGTCCGGGCCGCGCTCGGTGACCACGGCGACGCGGGTCGGCTCCCGGAACTCGATCCCCGCCAGGTCTCGGCGCAGCTGGGCGGGGTCGATCACGCCCGCGTCATCCACGAGCTCCACCTGGTCCCAGGCCACGGCGTGGGCCTGCGGCGCGGCGGCGACGACGGCGCCCGTCACCCCCGCCGTGACCGGCAGGGCGACGACGGTGGCGGACGCCGCCGGCCCGGTGAGGGCGGCGGCGGACAGGGCGACCGCGGTGAGCGTGCGGCGGGCGCTGCGGTGCGTCGGACGGGTCACGGGGGCCTCCTGGACGGGTCGGCGGTCCCGCCCAGCGTAGGCACCGCGGCCGGTGGCGCGCCTCAGCCGGTGGGCGCGTCGGCGAGCAGCGCGGCGAGCCGGCCGGCGTCGTGCGCGGTGCCGAACCCCGCCGCCCCCGGCTCGAGGACCCCGGCCCGGTCGAGGCCCGTGTAGGGGACCGCGTCGAAGCCCATCGCGGTGACGAGGGCGATCACCGTGTCGCGCGCGGCGGCGACCGCGGCCGGGTCGGCCGCCGCGTCGGTCGGCTCGGTGCCCACCGCGAGGGCGCGGCGCGGGGCCGTGGCGCGCCCGGCGTCCTCCAGGTCGTGATGCGAGATCTCCGAGAACGCGCGCACGACGGGCACGCGCAGCCCTGCGGCGGCCCAGCGCGCGGCGATCCGGACGGAGCCGGGCGCGCCGTCGTCGTCGTCGAGCCACGCCGGGACGGGCTCGCCCGGCCACGTGTTGGTCAGGTCCACCACGGCGCGCGTGGCCGGCCCGGCGAGGGCGAGCGGGTCGACGTCGTCGAGCGCCTCGCGCGGCACGGCCACGACGACGAGCTCCGCCTCCGCCGCCAGGTCCTCGGCCGACACGGCGACGGCCTCGGGCGCGTAGATCGTCAGGTGACGCTGGACCGCCGCGGGGCGCCGCGTGCCCGCGACCATCACCCGTGGGGCGGCCGTGCCCGGGGAGAGGCGGGGGATGCGCGCGATCGCCCGTGCCAGCGCGGTGCCCGCCCGCCCCGCACCGAGGATGCCGACGACGCGGGGCAGGGCGTCCGCCGGCGCCGCCTCAGACGAGCTCATTGCGCTGGCGTCCCAGCCCGGTGATCTCCACCTCGACGACGTCGTCGGGACGCAGCCACGGGCGGCGGCCCTCGGCGTCCCGGCGGGCCAGGGCGACCCCCGCGGGCGTGCCGGTCAGGATCAGGTCACCCGGGTTCAGGGTGATCAGCTGCGAGGCGTAGGAGACCAGCTCGGCGGGGGAGAAGACGACGTCGGCGACCCTGTCCTCCTGACGCAGCTCGCCGTTGACGTGCGTGAGGACGCGCGCGTCCGCCGGGAACTCGTCCGGGGTGACCAGCCACGGGCCCACGGGCGTCGAGGCCTCCCACACCTTGCCCTGCAGCCACTCGGAGGTGCGGCCCTGGAAGCCGCGCATGGAGATGTCGTTGGCCACCGCGTAGCCCGCGATGTGCTCCGGGGCGTCCTCGACGGCGATGCGCCGGCCCGGCTCACCGACCACGATGCACAGCTCGCCCTCGTAGTCGACCCGGTGGTCCTCCTCGGGGACCTCGATCGGGTCCAGCGCACCCGTGAGGGACTGCGGGAACTTCGCGAACAGCGTCGGATGCTCAGGGCGCTCCAGGCCCGTCTCGTCGATGTGGTTCGTGTAGTTCAGGCCCACGCAGAACACCTTGGTGGGGAAGGGGACGAGCGTGTCGTAGACGAGGCCGGAGGTGTCCAGCAGGAGGGACCGGTCGGCCTGCGCCGCGCGGAGGGCGCCCTCCACCATCTCCCGCTGCTCCTCCGGCGTGGCGGTGAGGTACTCGCCGACGTCGCGACAGTCCGGCAGGGCGACGGCACGCACGGCGACCTCGGGGTCCTCGGGGTGCACGGAGGTGATGACCGCGGCGAACGTGGCGCCGGGGTAGGCCGCGTCGGAGTCGGGCTGGCGGAACGTGGCGAGCTTCATGGACCCATCCCATCACACGGCGGCAGGTCCGGACCCGGGGCGGGCGGACGTGAGACGGTGAGGCCATGAGCACAGCCTCCACGCATCCGCCGCTCGACCTCGACCCGACCCCGGCCACCCCGATCGTCCTCGGGACCATGGCCTGGGGGTCCGTTCCCCCGCCGCCCCCGGACGCCGATCCGGGGGCGGGGCCGGAGGGGCCCGCGGGCGAAGCGCAGGCCGAGGCGGCCGTGGAGCGTGCCCGCCGCGCCCTGCGCGCCGGGATCGAGGCCGGCGTCGACCTGCTGGACACCGCGGACATCTACGGGGCCGGCCGCTCCGAGGAGACCGTCGGCCGGCTGCTGCACGAGCTGCCCTACGAGGAGCGCTCCGCCCTGAAGGTGCAGACCAAGTGCGGGATCGTCCTGCACGAGACGGACCCGGCCGGGCGGCGTCTGACCCGCTACGACTCCTCGCCCGAGCACGTGCGCGCCTCGCTGGAGGGCTCGCTGGCCCGCCTCGGCGAGCAGCGCGTGGACACCCTGATCATCCACCGGCCCGACGTCCTCACGCCCGTGGCCGACACCGTGCGCGCCTTCCTCGACGCGCGGGAGGCGGGCCTGGTCGGCAAGCTCGGCCTCTCCAACCTCGGCGTGGGCCGCGTCCTCGAGTTCCAGCGCGAGCTCGAGAGCCAGGCGGCGGACGGGACCGGGCTGGCGTGCGTCCAGGTCGAGCTCGGCCTGCACCACCGCACCCTCGTGGAGGCGGCCGTGCTCGCCAACCACCCGGACGCCCCCGCGGACGCCGACGCCGGGCGCCTCGGCCCGGTGTGCGCCGCCGAGGGGATCGAGCTGCAGGCCTGGGGTCCGCTGGGGCAGGGTCGGTTCAGCTCCGGCGACGACGGCGCGGCCGGCGTCGTCGGCGAGGTCGCGGCGGAGCTGGGCGTCAGCCGGGAGGCCGTGGTGCTCGCCTGGCTGCTGCGCCTGCCGTGGGGCGTGCGGCCCGTGATCGGCACCCAGGACCCGGAGCGCGTCGCCGCGTGCGCCGAGGCGGCCTCCGTGGCCGAGGCGATGGACTCCGCGCAGTGGCACCGCCTGTGGACCGCGGCGCGCGGTACCGGCCTGCCCTGAGCGGCCCGCGGACGTGAGGGATGTCACACTGGGGGCATGACCTTCGCGCCCGTCAACCTCTTCACCCCCTGGCTCGCCTACTGGGCGGCCGCCCTCGCGCTCGTCGTCGGCGGCATCCTGCTGGCCGCCGGGATCTGGCGCGAGCGCCGGCACCGGCGGCACGCTGACGAGCACGGACGCAACACCGAGGTGGACGTCCTGGACAACACCCGGCTGCAGCGCCGGGTGGGGGCCGTGATGCTGGCGGTCGCGGCCGTGCTGGCCGGCGTGGGTGTGGGGACGCACCTGGCGGGGCTGGACACGCTGCGTCAGAACCTGACGGCCAAGTACGGCTACACCTCGATCGAGCGCATCCGCCAGTCCGGCACGGGGTTCATCATCGACCTCACCCAGCCGGACGGGACCGTCCTGCGGGACGAGATGGTCCTGGTCGACCCCTCGGGCGAGCCCTTCGTCGGCGAGGACATCTTCCACAACCCGCCGGAGAAGTACGAGGACCTGCCGCTGCGTCCGGCCCCGTGACCGCGCCCGCCGCCGTCCGTCGGGCCTGATGCCGCGTCGGGGGCCTCTGTTAGCGTCGCCGCGTGAGCACCTCGACCGTCCGTTCCGCCCCCGCGTCCACCTACCGGCTCCAGGTCAGCCCGGATCTGCCGCTGGAGTCCGTGGCCGGGCTCGTGCCCTATCTGCGGCGCCTGGGCGTGGACTGGCTCTACCTCTCGCCGCTGCTCGAGGCCGAGCCCGGCTCCGACCACGGGTACGACGTCGTGGACCCCACCCGGCTGGACGCCGCCCGCGGCGGGGCAGAGGGACTGGACATGGTCGCGCGCGCCGCGCACGAGGCGGGCATGGGCGTGCTCGTGGACATCGTGCCGAACCACGTGGGCGTGGCCACGCCCCAGGCCAATCCGGCGTGGTGGGACGTGCTCACCCACGGTCCCGAGGCGGCGCATGCGGCGTGGTTCGACGTGGACTGGGCGGCCGGCGACGGGTCCCTGCTCATCCCCGTGCTGGGAGACGGCCCTGACGGGGACGCGGACGCGGAACTGGACCGTCTCGTCGTCGACGCCGAGGGCGGCCGTCTGCGCTACTGGGACAACGTCTACCCCCTCGCCCCCGGATCGCTCGAGGCGGCCGAGACGGAGACCGGGCTGCGCACCGCGGAGGTCTTCGCGGCGGCGGACCCGGCGAAGGAGCCGACCGCGGAGCAGGCCCGCCTGGCCCGCGCCGTGCACGACCGCCAGCACTACCGGCTGGTCGGCTGGCGCCGCGGCGACGCCGAGCTGAACTACCGCCGCTTCTTCACCGTCACCACGCTCGCGGGCGTCCGGGTGGAGGAGCCCGAGGTCTTCGACGCCGTCCATGCCGAACCCGCCCGCTGGGTCCGCGAAGGGCTCGTGGACGGGCTGCGCGTGGACCACCCGGACGGCCTGGCGGACCCGGCCGGCTACGCGCGGCGCCTGCGCTCCCACGTGCTCCCGGAGGGCTACCTCGTGGTGGAGAAGATCCTCGAGCCCGGTGAGGCGCTGCCCGCGGACTGGCCCGCGGACGGAACCACCGGCTACGACGCGCTCGGCGAGGTCGAACGCGTCTTCATGCACCCCGAGGCCGCGGGCGATGCGGCCGAGGACGCGCGCCGTCGTCGGGAGTGGGACGAGGCCGTGGTGCGGGCCAAGCACGACGTGGCCACCGGCTCCCTCGCGGCCGAGACCGCCCGGCTGGTCCGGGAGGTCCGCGCCGTGCACGCCCTCGGCGCCCACCCGGACGAGGACGTGGCCGCCGCGTTCGCCGCCGTGCTCGCCCGCCTGCCCGTGTACCGCACCTACCTGCCCGTGGGCCTGGCCGTGCTCGAGGGCGCGCTGGCGGACGCGGCCGCGGCGGAGCCGGCCCTCGCCGACGTGCTCGGCGACCTGCGGCCCGAGCTGACCGACCCGGACTCGCCCGTGGCCCGCCGGTTCCAGCAGACCTCCGGCATGGTGATGGCCAAGGGCGTCGAGGACCGGTCCTTCTACCGGTACACCCGGTGGGCCAATCTGAACGAGGTCGGCGGAGACCCCTCCCACGTCGCCCTGTCCCTGGCCGACTTCCACGCCGCCCAGCAGGCGCGCCAGGCCGCCTGGCCGACGGCCATGACCACCCTGAGCACCCACGACACCAAGCGCGGCGAGGACGTGCGCGCCCGCATCGCCGTGCTCGCCGAGGAGCCCGACCGCTGGGCCGCCGAGCTCGCGGAGCTGAGGCGCCTCCACCCGCTCGGCCACCCCGACGCGGAGCGGCTGCTCTGGGAGTCCATCGTGGGCGTCTGGCCCACGGACGGCACCACGCCGGAGGAGGAGCGGATCCTCGGCTTCCTGCAGAAGGCCTCCCGCGAGGCGGCCCTGGCCACCACCTGGACGGACCAGGACCCCGAGTTCGAGGCCCGGCTCGCCGCACTCGCCGCCGCCGTCACCTCCCCCGAGGGGCCTGCCCGGGGCGTGCTCCAGGCCGTCGCGGACCGCATCGCCGAGCCCGGCCTCGTGGTCCAGCTCGGCCACAAGCTCGTCCAGCTCGCCGCCCCCGGCGTCCCCGACGTCTACCAGGGCACGGAGGTGCCCTTCCCCACCCTCGTGGACCCGGACAACCGCCGCCCCGTGGACTTCGCGGCCCGGGCCGACCTGCTGGACCGCCTCGACGCCGGCCACACGCCCGGCCTCGACGACCCCGCCGCCGCCAAGCTGGCCGTCGTGGCCGGCGTGCTGCGCGCCCGCCGCGACCGGCCCGAGCTGTTCACCGGCCACCGCCCGCTCGACGTCTCCGGCCCCGCCGCCGAACACGCGATCGCGTTCGACCGGGGCGGGGCGCTCGCCGTGGCCACCCGCTGGCCCGTCCGCCTCGCGGCCGCGGGTGGCTGGGGCCAGACCGTCGTGACCGTGCCGGCTGGGCGGTGGGAGGACGCCGTCACCGGCCACCCCGTCCACCCCGACGCGCGCGGCGCCGTGCGCCTCGACGAACTGCTCAGCACCCTGCCCGTCGCGCTGCTCGTCCCGGCGCACGCCCCGTCCGACCGCCGAGAGAGGACCGCCCCGTGACCGAGCCCCGTCCGGCCGACGCCCCCGCCCCGGGCCTGCACCCGATCGGCTCCGACCCCCTGGACCCCGCCGCGGCCGAGCGGGCCGCCGTCGACGCCGCGCGCGCCATCCCCTACGCAGTGTGGGCGCCGCACGCAGAGAGCGTCGACCTCGTCCTCGTCGACACCGAGCCCGGCGCCCTGCACGACGCCGAGGACCGCTGGCCCGTCGCCGCCGTCGTGGCCATGGACCCCGCCGCCGGAGGCTGGTGGACACCCACGGAGGACCCGCTCGCCGCCCTCGGCCTCGACGCCGCCCAGCCGCCGGCCGACCCCGGCTACGGCTACCGCGTGGACGGGGCCGACCCCGTGCCGGACCCCCGCTCCCGCCGCCAGCCCGACACGGTCCACGGGCCCTCCCGCCGCGACGTCGCCGGCCGCGCCTTCGCGTGGCCGGACGAGGGCTGGACCGGGCCGCCCGGGGTGGAGTCCGATCCGGCCGCACCCCAGGGCGGGGGCCTGCGCGGCGCCGTCCTCTACGAGCTGCACGTGGGGACCTTCACGGCCGAGGGGACCCTCGACGCCGCCATCGCCCGCCTGCCGCACCTGACGGACCTCGGGGTCACCCACGTCGAGCTGCTGCCGGTGAACTCCTTCTCCGGGCCGCGGAACTGGGGCTACGACGGGGTGGCGTGGTTCGCCGTCGACGAGTCCTACGGCGGCCCCGCCGCCTACCGCCGCTTCGTGGCCGCCGCCCACGCCGCCGGCCTCGGCGTGGTCCAGGACGTCGTGCACAACCACCTGGGCCCCTCCGGCAACTACCTGCAGGTGTTCGGGCCGTATCTGGGTCAGGGCGGCACCGGCTGGGGCGACGGCCTGAACCTGGACGGCGCCGACTCGGACGAGGTGCGCCGGCTCGTCCTGGACAACGTCCGCTTCTGGCTCGAGGAGATGCGCGTGGACGGGCTGCGCCTGGACGCGGTGCACGCCCTGCGGGACGCCCGCGCCGTGCACCTGCTCGAGGAGATGGCCGCGCTCGCGGACGGGATCGCGGCCCGTGCCGGCCGACCCGTGCCCCTCCTGGCCGAGTCCGACCTCAACGACCCGCGTCTGGTGCTGCCCCGCCACGCCGGCGGGCTCGGCCTCGCCGCGGCCTGGAACGACGACGTCCACCACGCCCTGCACGTGGCCGCGACGGGGGAGACCCACGGCTACTACGCGGACTTCGCCCCGCTGGAGGCGGTGGCCAAGGTCATGGAGCGCACCTACTTCCACGACGGCACCCGCTCCACCTTCCGCGGCCGTGACCACGGGCGCCCCGTGCCGGAGGCTGTCCCCAACCACGCGTGGGTGGCCAGCATCCAGAACCACGACCAGGTGGGCAACCGTGCCGGCGGCGACCGCACCGCGGCCGCCCTGTCCGAGGGCGCGCTCGCGGCCGAGGCCGCCCTTCTGCTGACCGGCCCGCACGTGCCGATGCTCTTCATGGGGGAGGAGTTCGCGGCCTCGACGCCGTGGCCGTTCTTCACCTCGTTCCGCGAGCCCGAGCTCGGGGACGCCGTCCGGCAGGGACGTCGCCGCGAGTTCGCCGCCCACGGCTGGGACCCGGCCGACGTCCCCGACCCGCAGGACCCCGCCACGCGGGAGGCAGCCGTGCTGGACTGGGCGGAGGCCGCGGGCGGCGGGGACGGCCACGGTCGGGGAGCGCGCGTGCTCGCCGCCTACCGCACCCTGATCGGCCTGCGCCGCACGCTGCCTCAGCTCACCGACCCCCGCCGCGACCGCGTCCGGGCCGAGGTGGACGCGGCCCGGCGCCACGTGCGTCTCACCCGCGCCGGCGCGGACGCCGACGTCATCCTGCTCGTCGCCCTCGGCGCGGAGCCGCTGCCCGTGCCCGCGGACCTGACGCGGGCCGAGCTCCTCGCCGGCCACGGCGACGACGGCCCCCTCGGCCCCGGCGCGGTGCCGGCGGCGGTCCCGGCCCCCGGCTTCCTGCTCCTGCGCCGCTGAGCCGCGGCCGGCGTCAGTCCGCGTCCGCGGGTGGGACGGCGCGCAGCATGGTGGTCGTGGGGTGCAGCGCCACCGCGTCCTCGTCGCGGCGGGTCCGCAGCACCGTGTCCACGTAGGAGTCCACCGCCTCCTGCAGGGGCACGGCCTGGCCGCGGGCCTCGGAGAGGTACCAGCGGTGCTCGAGGAGCTGGTGCATCACCTCGGCGGGCTCGAGCTTGGCCCGCAGCTCGAGGGGCACCGAGCGGACCACGGGGTCGAACACCTCCACCACCCAGCGGTGCGCCGCAGCCTCGATGTCCATGTACGGGTCCCACTCCCGGCGGGCGGCCTCGATGTCGACGAGCAGCCGCCGGGCCTGGTTCTCCTGGACTTCGAGTCCCGTGAGGCGGGTCAGCCGACGGCGGTGGTAGCCCGCGTGGATCTCGACGGGTCGGGCGATCATCATCCCGGGGGCGTCGGCGGCGCGCAGTGAGTACTCGGCCAGCTCGAAGCCGAGCTCCTGCAGGCGGCGGACGCGGCGGTCCAGGCGCCACGGCTCGGTGCGGGGGAACAGCAGGGGCCCGGTCAGCTCGTCCCACAGCCGTCGGTAGGAGGCCACGAGCAGGTCCGGCGTGGTGACGGGGTCCACCTCCGGGTCCAGCAGCCCGCTGGCCTGCAGGTCCAGCAGCTCGCCGCCCACGTTCACGGCGGCCACGTCCAGGTCGTGTTCGCGCTGGCCGGTGGACAGCCGCTGCCGGAGCTCGCCGGTCTCGGCGTCCACCAGGTGGGCGGCGAACCCGCCCGCGTCGCGCCGGAACAGGACGTTGGACAGGGAGACGTCACCCCAGAAGAACCCCTCGAGGTGCAGCTCCACGAGCAGGGTCGCCAGCGCGTCCATGAGCCGCACGAGGGTGCGGCGCTCGAGGCGCTCCGAGAACACGGCGCGGTACGGCAGGGAGAAGCGCAGGTGCCGGGTCACGAGGGCGGCGGGCAGGGGCGTGCCGTCGTCCTCCGTGCGTCCGGTGACCACGGCCACCGGCACCACCGACGGCGCCGGGCTCCGCTCGAGCCGGCGCAGCAGCCGGTACTCGCGGAACGCGAGTTCTTCGGTGGTCTCCTTCACCGCCACGATGCCCCCGCCCACCCGGGCGAAGCGCACCACGTGACGGGAGATGCCCCGCGGCAGGGCCGCCAGCACCTCACGCGGCCACGTCTCGAGGGGGAGCGCCCAGGGCAGGGCGAGCAGAGACGTCGCCGGGTCCTCGGTCGCGTCCCCCGACGGGGCGCCCGTGATGGTCAGTCGATCGACGGGGGAGGGGGTCTCGGCGGTGTCCATGGTCACGATCCTTTCAGACAGGGCCGCTATGCTCGCCTGGCGCGGCGCGCCCGCTGCCCGCCGGCTCCGGTGCTCGACCCGGACCGACTGCCCCACGAGGAGGACCCTTGGCCCGGAACACGTCAGGCTCGCACACCTCGGCGACGGACGCTCGTGCGCGTGCCCGCCAGATCCAGGAGGAGCAGCGCAGGAAGGACAGTCGCCGCCGCACCGGCGTCATCTGGGGCTCGGTCCTCGCGGTGGTGCTCGTGATCGGCCTCGTCGTCGCGTTCGTGCTCAACCGCAACGGCGACGACGCCGCGGCCGCCGGCCCCATCCCCGCCGTGGCGAACGAGCAGGGCGGCATCGAGTTGACCTCGGCCACGGACCTGGCGGAGGGCGCGGGAGAACGCGAGGTCGACCCCTCGAAGATCGAGGTGCCGAAGCAGGCCGCGAGCTCTCAGCCCGAGACCCTGCCGAACACCGAGGCCCGTGGTGACGGTGAGCCGACGCGGATCGTGCTCTACGCGGACTTCAACTGCGTGCACTGCGCGGACTTCGAGTCCACCAACGGGGACCAGATCGAGCAGTGGCTCGAGCAGGGCCAGGTCACGGTCGAGTACCGGATGGTGGACTACCTGAGCGCCCCGAACAACCAGAACTACTCGGCCCGCGCCGCCAACGCCGCGTACTGCGTGGCGGACCAGAAGCCCGAGGCCTACAACGGCTTCGTGTCCGCCCTGTTCGCCGCCTACGACGAGCACCAGGGCAAGGGCCTGGACAACGCGGCGCTCACGCAGCTCGCGCAGGAGCACGGCGCGGACATCGCCTCCTGCGTCGAGGACGGCACGTTCCGCTCCGCGGTCGAGCACACCACCCGCCAGGCGCGCGTCGCCGGTGTGGCCGGCACTCCCACCGTGTTCGTGGACGGGAAGAACTGGGCCCTCGACGGCGAGGACAAGACCTTCGCCGATTGGGCGGGCGCCAAGATCGCCGGCTGACCCGGCTGACCCGTCGCCGAGGTCCGCGGGGCGTCCCCACGCAGGGGGCGCCCCGCGCCGTCCGCCCGGGCCTTGTACGCTGAAAGGGCCGGCCGCGGCGCCCCGGGCGCCGGCCGCAGGCCTCCTTAGCTCAGCTGGCCAGAGCAGCTGCCTTGTAAACAGCAGGTCGCCGGTTCGAATCCGGCAGGGGGCTCCACCCCACCGCGGGCCCGACGGCGCCGCGCACCTCCGCCGGGAGGGCGCGGCGCCGTCGTCGTGTCCGGCGCGGGCCGACGCTGGGGCGCCGCTGTGCGCGCCCGTGGCCATCCGCCGGGCTTGGCTGGCGGATCCGCCAGAGATGCCTCGACCATCCGCCAGACTTCGACCCTGGGCCTCGTCGTGACGGAATCGTGACCTTACCGTGATCCCAGTCACCCCGGCCCGAGCCCCTCGGGCACCCGCGTCCGGTGGCCCAGAACTCCGAGGAGATCCCGTGCAGTCCTCCCCACTCCGCAGCACCCGCCGCCGCATCGGCGCCCTCGTGGCCGGCGCCGTCCTCGCCGGCGGGACCCTGACCTCGTCCCCCGCGCTCGCGGCCCCCTCCGGCGACGCCCCCGCCGCACCGGCAGCCACCCCGACCGCCGCCTCGCCCCTGGCGGCGGCGCAGGTCGAGGACCCGAACGCCGACGGCTACGACTCCTTCATCGTCACCTACAAGGAGACCGCCGCCACCGCCCACGCGAAGGGCCGAGCCAACGCCTGGGGCAAGGCCGCGAAGGAGGCCGGCGTCTCCGTGAAGGAGCTGCGTGAGACCGCGCTCGGCTCCCGCGTGGTCAAGGCGGACCGCAAGCTGGATCAGGCCGAGTCCGCGAAGTTCATGGCCGACCTGAAGGCCTCCGGGGCGGTCGAGGCCGTGGAGCCGGACGCCATCCTCACCGCCACCGGCCTGAGCCCCGTGGACGCCCTCTACTCGCAGCAGTGGGGCTTCACCGGCACCCACGGCATGCGGGTCCCCGGGGCGTGGGACCGCACGACGGGCTCCGGTGCGACCGTGGCCGTCATCGACACCGGCATCACCTCCCACCCGGACCTCGACCGCAACGTCGTGCCCGGCTACGACTTCATCTCCGACGGCAGGGCGGCGCGCGACGGCGGGGGCCGCGACTCCAACCCGCGCGACGAGGGCGACTGGTACGCCGCTGGCGAGTGCGGCACCGCCGGTGCCTCCGACTCCTCGTGGCACGGCACCCACGTGGCGGGCACCGTCGCGGCCGTGGCCGACTCCCAGGGTGTCGTCGGCGTGGCCCCGAACGCGAAGATCCAGCCCATCCGCGTGCTCGGCAAGTGCGGCGGTTCGCTGTCCGACATCGCCGACGCGGTCGTGTGGGCCGCCGGCGGCACCGTGGCGGGCGTGCCGGCCAACCCGAACCCGGCGGACGTCATCAACATGTCCCTCGGCGGCTCCGGCACGTGCGGCACCACCTACCAGAACGCGATCAACGCGGCCGTCTCCCGCGGCGTGCCCGTCGTCGTGGCGGCGGGCAACGAGAACCAGCCCGCCGCCAACGTGCGCCCGGCCAACTGCCGGAACACCATCGTGGTGGCCGCCTCCACCTCGCAGGGCGCCCGCGCCTCGTTCTCGAACTACGGCTCCGCCGTGGACGTGACCGCCCCGGGCGCGAACATCATCTCGACCGTGAACAACGGCGCCACCACCCCGACGACGGCCGGCCACGCCGCCTACAACGGCACCTCGATGGCCACCCCGCACGTCGCGGGCCTGGCCGCCCTGCTGCTGGCCAAGCAGCCGAGCCTCACCCCGGCCCAGGTCGAGTCCACCCTGAAGTCCACGGCCCGGCCCATGCCCGTGACCTGCTCCGCGGGCTGCGGCGCCGGCCTGGCGGACGCCACCAAGGCGGTCTCCTCCCTCGGCGGCAGCTCCTGACCGGAGCCCGCCCCGGGCGCCGGGACCTCGTTGGTCGCCCAGGGCGGCGTCGAGCCCGGCGCCACGCTGACCGACGCCTGACGTGCTCGTCGGCTCTCGATGGCCGCTCCGCCGTGCGCGGGGTGGCCGTCGCCCGGGTGGACAGGCGGCGCCGCCTGAGGTATCGTTTTTCGAGTTGTCACCCCCATGGGGCGACGCCCGGATCTTTAGCTCAGTTGGTTAGAGCGTTCGCTTCACACGCGAGAGGTCGCTGGTTCGAGTCCAGTAAGATCCACCGCAGCAGGGCCCTCCTCCGGGAGGGCCCTTTCGCGTCCCCGGGCCGCGGTGCCGACGGCCCCGGCGGGGGAGGTGCCGGCGTGGTTGGATGGACGCGTCGGCGGGGTTCGGCCCACCGCCGTGGCGCGTCCAGCGCCCGCACACGGAAGGAGAGGGTGAGCCGCATGGAGCAGGAGGGCACCCAGGAGCCGGCGCGGTTCGACCCCCGCATCGCGGAGCCCCCGGCCGTCCCCACGCTCATCCCCGTGCTGCGCCCGGCCGGCGCCGAGGATGCCGCGGCTGCCGGCGACCTCGCACTCGACCCGGAGGACCCCGGCCTGCTCGACCTTGACCCGGCGGAGTCCGCCCACCCGGCCGCGGTCGCCGTCGAGCCGACGGAGCCGCTGCCGCCCGTGGTCCGCCCCGCCGCCGCCGATCCGGTCCCGGAGCCGGAGCCGGAGCCGGAGGAGCCGGCAGAGCCGGAGGCGGAGACGCTGCCGGAACCGGCCGCGGACGCGCCCCTGACAGAGCCGCCGCTGTCCGAGCAGGTGCCCACCTCCGTCCTGGCCCCCGCGGACGCCGACGGCGCCCTGCCCGCCCCGGACGTGATCCCCGCGCCGGACATCACCGTCCCGGACCCGGTGGTCCCCGTGGGCCCGCCCGAGAAGCGCGGGCGTCGGCCGGGCCGACGCTCCCGTGAGGTCTTCGTCGAGAACCTGCCGACGCAGGCGCTCGTGCTGGCCGACCGCCTGCACTCCTCGCCGTATGGGCGCCGCATGCGCTCCACGCTGCAGCAGCGTCGCGCGGAGGCGCAGGCCCTCGAGGCCCGCACCACCCTGGACTTCGCCCTCAAGCTGGGCGAGACCATGTTCAGCTTCGGGGCGGCCTCGCTGGACGTGGAGACCTCGATCATCGTGGCCACGCAGGCCTACGGGATCCTCGAGACCGAGGTGGACCTGACCAACCAGTCCATCTCCCTGAACTACGCGCCCGACTCCTCACGCGGCGAGGCCCCGTTCACCCTCCAGCGGGTGGTCCGCTCGTCCTCGGTGAACTTCGAGGGGCTCGTGGCCGTCCACCGGCTCGTCGAGGAGATCGCCGCGGGCGAGGTGGACCGGGCCGAGGCCCAGCGCCGGCTCGTGGAGATCCGGCATCAGCCGAAGCCGTTCCCCGCCGTCTTCGAGATCCTCTTCTCCGGCGTGTTCGTGGCCTGCTTCGTGCCGTTCATCGGGGGGACCTGGACGGGCGCGGCCCTGGGCATGGTCTCCACCTGGCTGGTCTTCTGGCTCAAGCTCCAGGCGGACAAGGCGCGCTTCCCGGAGATCTTCTCCACCATGTTCGGGGCGATCACGGCCACGGTGATCGCGCTGATGGCCTACGCCCTCGACCTGCCGGTCAACCCGGCGCTGGTGATCGCCGGCGGCATCATGATGCTCCTGCCCACGGCGAGGTTCGTCACCGCGGTGCAGGACGCCATCCACGGCTTCCCGGTGACCGCCGCGGGCCGCTTCCTCTCCGCGCTGCTCGTGTTCGCCGGGGTGATGGCCGGGATCATGATCGCCGTGGGCATCGGGGATCTCGTGGGATTCGAACAGCTGGACCTGGCCGAGGCGGGGACGCTGAGCTATCCGCCGCTGCTGCTGCTGGGCCTCGTGATGGCCGCGGGCATGGCGGACGCGGTGGTGGAGCAGTCGCGGTGGCCGCAGATCCTGGCCTGCGGTCTCGTGTCCGGGGCCGGCTTCGGCGCGTACCTGGCAGCGCAGCAGATCGGGGTCAGTGACCGGCTGGTGCCCGCGGTCGCCGCGGCGGCGGTCGGGTTCCTCGGCCGCCTGGTGGCCCAGCGGCTCGCGGCCCCGGCGCTCGTGATCGTCCTGCCGTCCATGCTGTTCCTGCTTCCCGGACTCACCATGTTCCGGTCCGTCTACGGGTTCACCGTGGAGACCGGGGCCACGCTGCTGGGCGTCGAGGGACTGTTCAACGCCGCGGTCATCGTCGTGGCGATCGCGGCCGGCGTCGCCTTCGGCAACACCCTGGCCAAGCCGATCACCGACCGGATGGGCACGCTGCTGCCCACCGAACTCGTGATGCACCAGCGCCGCTGACCGGCGGCTCGGCTCAGTCGGGCAGGCGCCAGTCCACCGGCGCCGCGCCGGCCGCCTCGAGGAGCCGGTTCACCCGGCTGAAGGGCCGGGAGCCGAAGAACCCGCGGTGGGCGCTCAGGGGAGAGGGATGCGGGGACTCCACGACGCCGGCCCCCGCCGCCGCCAGCAGCGGCGCCATGCGCCGCGCGTCGGCTCCCCACAGCAGCCCCACGAGCGGGGTGCCGCGCGCGCAGAGGGCCCGCACCGCGGCCTCCGTGATCTGCTCCCAGCCGAGGCCGCGGTGGCTGCCGGGTGCGCCGGCCCGCACGCTGAGGGCGCGGTTCAGCAGCAGCACGCCCTGGTCCGTCCACGCGGAGAGGTCGCCGTGGGCGGGCGGGGTGATGCCGAGGTCGTCGTGCAGCTCCCGGTGGATGTTGGCCAGGGAGCGGGGCAGCGGCCGCACGTGGCGGTCCACCGCGAAGCTCAGGCCGATCGGATGGCCCGGCGTCGGGTAGGGGTCCTGGCCCAGCACGAGGACGCGGACGTCCGCGAACGGCTGACGGAACGCCCGCAGGATGTGCTCCGGCGCCGGCAGCACCTGCTCTCCGGCCGCCCGGCGGGCACGCAGGGCCTCGCCGACCTGCTCGAACGCGGCGGCCTGCGGGGCGAGGGCCGCCTCCCAGCCCGGATCCAGGGGCGCGATGAACTCCATGCCCCGAGGGTAGACCGGGTGGGTACAGTGGCCGCCATGTCCCACCCCACGCCCGTCTCGCCCGATCCGGCCCCGGACGAGGGTGCCCGCGCGCGGGCGCGACGGGACGAGCTGACGGACCTGGAGCGTGCGGTCCTGGACCTGGAGGCCGCCACCTGGCGGTACGGCGGGGCCAAGGACCACGCCGTCCGAGAGCGTCTGGGGCTGCCTCCGACCGCCTATTATCAGGTGTTGAACGGATTGCTGGACCGTGAGGCCGCCCTGGCCTACCGACCCCTGCTGGTCACGCGGCTGCTGCGCAAGCGCGGCACCCGCAGCCGGGCCCGGAGGGGACCCGCGGATCCGGCGCCGTCCACGCCCGCTTCCCGCCAGGAGAACTGACCCATGGCCTACCAGCCCGACCGCTTCGACGAGGTCCCCGAGTACACGGACCAGCGCGGCGCGCACCGCGAGTCCTTCGCCGCTGCCGGCGCGACCGCCGCGGGCGGGGGTCGCCGCCTGAGCCCGCTGCTCTGGGTGGCCGGCCTCGTCCTGCTCGCCGGCCTGTTCGTGGGCGTCGTCCTGCCGTGGCTCACCGGCGACCGCTCCGAGCCCGTCGCCGCCGAGAGCTCGACGACGGCCCCGGCGGTCGAGCCGTCGCCGTCGACGTCGACGTCGGCGTCGTCCGAGTCCTCCTCGGCGTCCTCCGCGTCGGCGTCGACTGCATCCGCGACCGAGTCCGCCACCCCGTCCGAGGACACGGCGGAGGCGTCCCGTTCCGCGGCTGCGGCCGCGGCTGAGTCCTCGCGGGTGGCGCAGGAGGCGGCCGCCGCAGAAGCCGCCGAGTCGTCCCGGGCCGCCGAGTCGTCCCGTGCCGCCGCGGAGGCCGCTGAGTCGTCCCGTGCCGCCACCGAGGCACAGGCGGCGGAGGCCTCGCGTTCCGAGGCCGCCGCGCAGTCCGCAGAGGCGTCCCGGTCGGCGGCGGCCGTCCAGGCGGCGGAGTCCTCGCGCGCCGCCGCGTCCCGTTCGGCCGCCGCGGCGGAGGCCTCGCGCTCGCAGTCCGCGGCCGCGTCGAGCTCCCGTGCGGCCGCGCAGTCTGCGGCCGCGTCGAGCTCTCGTGCGGCCGCGCAGTCCGCGGCCGTGCGCGGCACCCACGTCACCGTGTACAACGCGACCCGCTCCCAGGGCCTCGCCGCCTCCTACGCGCAGCGGCTCACGAGCGCCGGCTACACCTCGGTGGACGCGAAGAACTGGAGCGGCTACGGCATCCAGTCCTCCACCGTCCTGTACAACGGCTCGGCCAACAAGGCCGCCGCCGAGGCGGTCGGCAAGGAGCTCGGCTTCCCGGTCATGCAGACCCCGAACCTGCAGGTGAACGGCGTCGCGGTGGTCGTCACCGGCTGACCCGCCCGCCGTGCGGCCGTGCCGGACGCGCACCCTTCCCGGCCCCCCGGCGGGGCGCCTCCCGAGGCGTTCTGCCGGGGGCCGTCCGCCGTCCGCGGAAGAGCGGGCTCCCGCACCGCGGACCCTTTGCACTCTCCCGGTGCGAGTGCTCATAATGGGGTTAGCACTCCGAAGGCGCGACTGCCAGCCGTACCCCGGTCGGTCCGGCGCCGTGGAGGAGGACCTGTCCACCGATGAGGCCCCCAGGGGCCGTCCGTCGCGGGCATCGGCGCGGGTCAGCCACCAGAAGTAGGAAGCCGACGTCCAGAAAGGACCTGCACATGGCCAAGACCATCGCATTCGACGAAGAGGCCCGCCGCGGCCTGGAGAAGGGTCTGAACACCCTGGCCGACGCCGTGAAGGTGACCCTCGGCCCCCGCGGCCGCAACGTGGTGCTGGAGAAGAAGTGGGGCGCCCCCACCATCACCAACGACGGCGTCTCCATCGCCAAGGAGATCGAGCTCGAGGACCCGTACGAGAAGATCGGCGCGGAGCTCGTCAAGGAGGTCGCCAAGAAGACCGACGACGTCGCCGGCGACGGCACCACCACCGCCACCGTGCTGGCCCAGGCGCTGGTCCGCGAGGGCCTGCGCAACGTGGCCGCGGGCGCCGACCCGCTGTCCCTGAAGCGCGGCATCGAGAAGGCCGTGGAGGCCGTCACCTCTGAGCTGCTCTCCGCCTCCCGCGAGATCGAGACCAAGGACCAGATCGCGGCCACCGCCTCGATCTCCGCCGCGGACAAGCAGATCGGCTCCCTCATCGCCGAGGCCCTGGACAAGGTCGGCAAGGAGGGCGTCATCACCGTCGAGGAGTCCAACACCTTCGGCCTCGAGCTCGAGCTCACCGAGGGCATGCGCTTCGACAAGGGCTACATCTCCGGTTACTTCGTGACCGACGCGGACCGCCAGGAGGCCGTCCTCGAGGATCCCTACATCCTCATCGTCAACTCGAAGATCTCCTCCGTGAAGGACATGGTGGCGATCCTCGAGAAGGTCATGCAGTCGGGCAAGCCGCTGCTGATCATCGCCGAGGACGTCGAGGGCGAGGCCCTGGCCACCCTCGTGGTCAACAAGATCCGCGGCACCTTCAAGTCCGTGGCCGTGAAGGCCCCGGGCTTCGGTGACCGCCGCAAGGCCATGCTCGCCGACATCGCCATCCTCACCGGCGGCCAGGTCATCTCCTCCGAGGTGGGCCTGTCCCTGGAGAACGCCACCCTCGACCTGCTGGGCTCCGCCCGCAAGGTGGTCATCACCAAGGACGAGACCACCATCGTGGAGGGTGGCGGCGACGCCGAGCAGATCGCCGGCCGCGTGGCCCAGATCCGCTCCGAGATCGAGAACACCGACTCGGACTACGATCGCGAGAAGCTGCAGGAGCGCCTCGCCAAGCTGGCCGGCGGCGTGGCCGTCATCAAGGCCGGCGCGGCCACCGAGGTGGAGCTCAAGGAGCGTAAGCACCGCATCGAGGACGCCGTGCGCAACGCCAAGGCCGCGGTGGAGGAGGGCATCGTCGCCGGCGGCGGCGTGGCCCTGATCCAGGCCGGCGCCAAGGCGTTCGGCGGCCTGCAGCTCGAGGGCGACGAGGCCACCGGCGCGAACATCGTGAAGGTCGCCATCGAGGCCCCGCTGAAGCAGATCGCCTTCAACGCGGGCCTGGAGCCCGGCGTCGTGGCGGACAAGGTCAAGACCCTCGACGACGGTCACGGCCTGAACGCCGCCACCGGCGAGTACGAGGACCTGCTGGCCGCCGGCATCAACGACCCGGTGAAGGTGACCCGCTCGGCCCTGCAGAACGCCGCGTCCATCGCGGGCCTGTTCCTGACCACCGAGGCCGTCGTCGCGGACAAGCCCGAGAAGGCCGCCGCCGGCGCCGAGGGCATGGACCCGATGGGCGGCATGGGCGGCATGGGCGGCATGATGTGATCAGCCGCTGAGCCGGCCCGGCCCGTTCGGGCGCCCAGCCAGCGAGGCCCGTCTCCCCGTCCGGGGAGGCGGGCCTCGCCGCGTCCGGGGCCGGCACCGGGGCGCCCCGCTCAGGCCGACAGCGCGGCTCGTTCCGCCGCCAGGTTGCGGCGGGCGGCGGCCTCCCACCGTGCTCGGCCGGGCGCGGTCCGATACAGCGGCCCGGCGTCCAGCAGGGCGTCCAGCACCGCGCCGCGACCGCGGGCCCAGTCCGCGTCGCACACGTGCGCGTAGTCCCGCCGCACCGCGGCCACGTAGCGGGCGTAGGCCTCGGGGGAGCGGCCGAGGACCTCGAGGTCCGCGTCCGAGAGCACCGCCCCGGCCGCGTCGTGCGGGGCGGGGTCGTGGGCGGCGGTGAGCAGCACGAGGCGTGCCACCTCGTCGACGACGTCGGCCGGCACGGCCAGCCGCGGATCGGTGAGCACGTCCCGGGCCAGGGCGGCCGAGTCCGCCTCGTCCTGGCCGGCGGGCGCGGTGGGGTCCCCGGCGTAGACGGCGTCGTGGAACCACGCGGCCAGGCGGACCGCACGCGGATCCGGCCCGGTCTCCGCCCCCGCCCGCTCGAGCAGGTCCACGGACTCGAGCACCGCGAGCAGGTGGGCCGGGTCGTGGTAGTGCCGATGCGGCTCCGCCCAGCGGGCCAGCAGGTCGCGTCCCGCCGTCGTCACCGCATCCGGGCTCGCCGCCGTGCCCTCGAACAGCCGCGCCCAGCGCCGGGCGAGGACGACGTCCCGCTTCTCGGCGCGGCTCCGGGCGGGCACGCGCAGCCCCGAGGCGGCGAGCCGACGCACCAGCTCCCGTCCGGTGACGGGCACCGCCCCGCGGGCCACGAGCTCGGCACGTCGGTGCGCGGGCACGTCGTAGTGGTCCCGGTCGAAGACCCGCTCCGAGAGCCCTGCTGCCCGCGCGAACGCGTGGAGCTCCTCGAGGGAGGCGTCGGAGACGAGGTGGGAGAACACGGTGCCGTGGGCGGGCCACGCGGGCGGGTCGATCAGGACGGTCATGCCTCCACTCTAGGAAGCACGGACCGGGGCGCGGCCGGCCGGCCGCGCCCCGGTCCGTTCCGGGCGCTCAGAACCGGAACATCGCGGCGTTGGCGGTCTCCGCGTCCTGGTACTGGGTGGCGGCGGCGTCCATCGCGCGGCGGATGCCCGCCAGGGACTCCTCCACGCGCTGCTGGGTGGCGCGCCACTCGGTGAGCACGCCCTGGAAGTTCGCGGCCGCCTGGCCGCGCCAGGTGTCCTGCAGCTGGCGCAGGTTGGCCTCCATGGTGCTCACCTCCGCCTGGAGGCGTCCGATGGAGCCCTCCACCGCCCCGCTCTTGGCCCGCAGGTCCTCGACGTCGATCTGCACGATGCTCATGTGACTGTCCCCTCTGACGAGTGCTGATGGGCGGCGGGTGCCGCCGGGCACCACGCTAGGGACGGGCGTCCCGCTCCGCCGCCGGGTCGTCCTCGCCTGGGGACGGGGGGTCGGCCTGAGGCGCCTGTGCAGGAGCAGACGCCCGACGGCGGCGCTCGGCCGAGGCGCGACGGAACCGCTCCGCCGCACGCAGCAGGCGGCTGCTCCGGGCGGCGTCCGCGGCGCTGGCGCCGGCGCCCGACGGCGCGGCCAGGGCGAGGGGGCCGGTGGGCGGACCGGCCGCGTCGTCGTCGGTGTCCCGTGCGGGCAGGCGCTCGTCCTCGACGTCCTCGTCCGCCTCGTCCTCGAACGGTGCCCACGGCAGGTGGACGGAGAAGGTGGCGCCGCCGCCCTCGGTCTCCAGCAGCCGGACGGAGCCGCCGTGCTGGGCCACGATCGCCGCGACGATGGCCAGGCCGAGCCCCGTGCCGCCCGTCTCGCGGTGCCGGGAGGTGTCCGCGCGGTAGAACCGCTCGAAGATGCGGGCGCGGTCCTCCTCGGACACGCCCGGCCCGTGGTCACGGATCTCGATCACGGAGCTGCGGCCCGCGCCGTCCGCCCCGGCCTGGCCGCCGAGGTGGTCGACGGTGCCGACCGCGATCTCGATGGGGGTGCCGGCGGGGGTGTAGCGCAGGGCGTTGGCCATGAGGTTCACCACCACCTGGCGCATCCGGTTCTCGTCGCCGAGGATGGGCGCCGGGGCCGCCCGGTCGCCGTCGGGGCCCACGAGGGTGACCTTGCGGTCCGGGGCGTTCACGGAGGCGTCCATCATGGAGTCCATCGCGAGGATGAGCAGGTCCACCGGGGCGTGCTCGAGGGGGCGCTGCTCGTCGAGGCGGGCCAGGGTGAGCAGGTCCTCCACGAGGCGGGTCATGCGGGTGGCCTCGGACTCGATGCGCTGCATGGCGGCGGCGACGTCCTCCTCCTCGCGCAGCCCGCCGTGCCGGTACAGCTCGGAGAATCCGCGGATGGTGACCAGGGGGGTGCGCAGCTCGTGGGAGGCGTCCTGCACGAAGCGGCGCATCTTGTCCTCGGAGATCTCCTTGTCCCGGAACGCGGACTCGATGTGCGCGAGCATGGCATTGAGGGAGCGGGAGAGCCGGCCCACCTCGGTGTCGGGCGCCGCGCTCTCCACGCGCTGGCTCAGGTCGCCGGCGGCGATCTTGGCGGCGGTGCGCTCCACGCGGTTCAGGGTGCGGAACGCGCGCTGGACCGCCAGGTTGGCCACGATCACGGTGCCCGCCGTCGCGAGCAGGCCGATGGTCACGACGATCGAGGTGACGCGCTCGACGGAGGAGGTCACGCTCTGCAGGGGAAGGGCCACGGCCATGGTGCCGTCGCCGCTGCTGAGCCCGTACAGCTGCACGCGCCAGCCGCTCGAGTCCGGCTGTGTGCCGGGCACCTCGAAGGAGGCGGAGCCGCGCTCCAGGGCCTCGGCCGGGGTGATGTCCGGGAGGGCCGGCTCGTCCGCACCCGGCATCACCGGGGTCTGGACGACCCGCGCGCCCTCGTTGTCCCACACGACGCCGTAGAAGCGCAGGATGGGCAGCTGCGGCATGTAGTACTCGCCGGTCTGGGCGACGTTGGCCAGGTACATCGAGACGGTGTCCCGGTTGGCGGCCATGTCCTCGTCCAGCTGGCGCACCGCCTCCTGGCGGAACAGCACCGCGGTCGCCACGGCGGTCACGGCGACCAGGGCCAGCATGAGCGCCGCGATCATCACGACCAGCTTGGTGCGCAGGGACTGCCCCTGCCACGCGCCCCTCAGCCAGGCGCGCGGATGGCGGACGCGGGCCGCCGCGGCGTCGAGCCGCGCACGCACGTCAGCGCTTGTCCGCGGTGCGGAGCATGTAGCCGACGCCGCGCTTGGTGTGGATCATCTTCTCGCGGCCGCCGACGTCGATCTTGCGGCGCAGGTAGGAGATGTAGGACTCGACGATCGAGGCGTCCCCGTTGAAGTCGTACTCCCACACGTGGTCCAGGATCTGGGCCTTCGAGAGCACCCGGTTCGGGTTCATCATGAGGTAGCGCAGCAGCTTGAACTCGGTGGGGGAGAGCTCCACGACCTCGCCGCCGCGGCGGACCTCGTGCGCGTCGTCGTCGAGCTCGAGATCGTCCACGCGCAGCACCGCCGCGTCGTCGTCGAGGGAGGCGGTGCGGCGCAGCACGGCGCGGATGCGGGCGACCACCTCGTCGAGGGAGAACGGCTTGGTCACGTAGTCGTCGCCGCCGACCGTCAGGCCGGTGATCTTGTCCTCGGTGCCGTCCCGCGCGGTGAGGAACACGACGGGGAAGTGACGGCCGGCGGAGCGCAGGCGGCGGGTCACGGTGAAGCCGTCCATGTCCGGGAGCATCACGTCCAGCACGGCCAGGTCCGGCTGGAACTCCTCGGCGGCGTCCAGGGCCTCCCGGCCGTTGGCCGCGGCCGTGACCTCGAAGCCGGCGTAGCGCAGGGATGTGGAGAGCAGCTCGCGGATGTTGGGCTCGTCGTCCACCACCAGGAGGCGTGCTTCGGGGTTCTGAGGCTGCATGGGGCCAGTCAACCGCCCCGACCTGGGAGCATCCTGAAGGCGCGCTGGATGTCACGGGGCGTCGTTGGCCCGACGGCTCAGGGGCGCGAGCGCCGGACGGCGCCCAGCACCACGTGCAGCAGCATCAGGCCGAAGCCGACGGGCAGGCCGAACAGCGCGAGCGCGAACAGCGCCGGGGACGCCGGCCACGCCAGGAAGTACGCGACCAGCAGGGCCACCAGGGCCAGAGCGGACACCGCCGTCACGGCCACGCCCAGCACCAGGACGACGCCACGACCGCCCCGGTGATCGGCGGGGTCGGCGGCGGGCGCGGAGGCGGGGAGGGTGGAGGTCCGAGGCATGCCCGCCACTCTAGTCGGGCTATCCTGGGAGGTCATTGACGACCACGTCCTCCGCCGTCCCCTCCGGGCGCACGGCCAGGCTGGTCCCACCGATGCCGCGGCGCACCGCCACGCCGGTGCCGGACCCCGCCGACCCGAGACGAGAGCACGGCCGCCCCTGCGGCGCCGGCCCGACGCGGTGGACCCACATGACGAGGAGCAGGTGACGCACATGCCCACCGGGCGCATCAAGTTCTACGACTCGACCAAGGGCTTCGGGTTCGCCCAGACGGACGAGGGCGAGGAGGTCCACGTGCCCGCCTCGGCCCTGCCGGCCGGGGTGACCGAGCTGCGCGGAGGCACCCGCGTGGAGTTCGGCGTGGCCGAGGGCCGCCGCGGCAAGCAGGCGCTCTCGCTGCGCGTGCTCGACGCCGCACCCTCGGTGGTCCGCAACCACCGACCCGGCGCCACCGAGATGGCCGTCCTCATGGAGGACCTCATCACGTGGCTGGACCAGACCTCCAACGGCCTGCGCCGCGGCCGCTACCCCCAGCGCGCCCAGGCGCAGAAGATGGCGCAGGTGCTGCGCCGTGTCGCCGACGATCTGGAGGCCTGAGCCATGACCACCCACGACGACGCCCCGCGCGTCGACCACCGGAGCCCCGACGCCGAGCCCGCGCCCGCGGAGGAGAGGGCGGCCGTGCCGCCCGCGCGTCGCCGGGCCCCGCGCCGCGACGAGCTGCTCGCCGCCGCCGTGGACGCCGCCCGCGCGGGGCTGGCCGGGCTGGCCGCCCCGGACGAGGTGGGGGAGCACGTGGACGTGCTCGTGGACGACGACCGGCTCCTGACGCACCGCTTCGCGTGCCGCATGCCCGGCTACGCGGGCTGGCTCTGGTACGTGACGATCGCCCGGGCCCCACGCGCCAAGCAGGTCACCGTGTGCGAGACCGGCCTCATGGCGGGGGAGGGTGCGCTCGTGGCGCCCCCGTGGGTGCCGTACGCCGAGCGCGTGAACGAGGAGGAGCGCGAGCGGCTCAAGGCCGTGGCCGAGGGCCGTGTGCCCGGCGCCCCGGCGCCTGAGACCGCGCCGGACGACCGCGGCTGAGACGGCGCGCCCCGGCTGACCCGCCGGGGCGGACACGCAACGGGCCCGCGGTGGAGTCCCCCGCGGGCCCGTGTCCCCGTCCGGGGACGGCTCAGGCCAGGCGCTCGACCACGTGGTCGATGCAGCGCAGCAGTGCCGCGACGTCCTCGGGCTCGATCGCGGCGAAGGTCGCGATCCGCAGCTGGTTCCGGCCGAGCTTGCGATAGGGCTCCACGTCCACCACGCCGTTCGCGCGCAGGGCCTGGGCGACCGCCGCCGCGTCGACGTCGTCGGAGAAGTCGACGGTGCAGACCACGGCGGAGCGGTCCTCGGACCGGGCCACAAAGGGCGTGGCGAAGGACGACGCCTCGGCCCACGCGTACACGCGCGAGGAGGAGTCGGCGGTGCGGGCGGTCATCGCGTCCAGCCCGCCCTGACCGTTCATCCAGCGCAGCTGCGCGTCCAGCATGACGAGCGTGGCCAGCGCGGGCGTGTTGTAGGTCTGGTCCTTGAGGGAGTTCTCCACGGCCGTGGCCAGGTCCAGGAACGCCGGGATCCAGCGGCCGGACTCCTTGATCTCCGCGACCCGCGCCAGGGCCCGCGGGGAGAACAGCGCGAGCCACAGACCGCCGTCGGACGCGAAGTTCTTCTGCGGCGCGAAGTAGTACACGTCCGCCTCGGACACGTCCACCGGCAGGCCGCCCGCGGCCGAGGTGGCGTCGACGACGACCAGCGCGTCCTCGTCGATGCCCGCGGGGCGGACGACGGGCGCCATCACGCCGGTGGAGGTCTCGTTGTGCGGCCACGCGTACACGTCGACCCCGGCCACGGCCTCCGGCTCGGGGCGGGTGCCCGGCTCGGAGGTGCGGATGTCCGACGGCGCCAGGAACGGCGCCTGGTCGGTGGCCTTGGCGAACTTCGAGCCGAACTCGCCGAAGCTCAGATGCTGGGCGCGCTCGCGGACCAGGCTGAAGGCGGCCGCGTCCCAGAACGCGGTGGAGCCGCCGACGCCGAGGATCACCTCGTAGCCCTCCGGCGCCGAGAACAGCTCGGCGACGCCCGACCGGACGCTCGCCACCAGGTCCTTGACCGGCTTCTGACGGTGCGACGTGCCGAGCAGCCCGGCTGCGTCCTGGAGCGCGCTCAGCTGCTCGGGGCGGACCTTGGAGGGGCCGGCGCCGAAGCGGCCGTCGGCCGGCAGCAGGTCCTGGGGGATGGTGATCTCGGCGGGGGAGGTCATGCGTGCTCCTGACGCTTCGGGGTCGCGGGTCGCGCCCATTCTCCCGCGCCCGGGACCACCGGCCGTCCACGTGACTCACGCCTCGCTAGGATGTCCGGGACGAAGAGCCCGAGGGAAGAGGACGTGCCATGACGGATCTGATCGACACCACCGAGATGTACCTGCGCACGATCCTCGAGCTCGAGGAGGAGGGCATCCCCCCGCTGCGCGCCCGCATCGTCGAGCGTCTGGAGCACTCCGGCCCCACCGTCTCCCAGACCGTGGCCCGCATGGAGCGGGACGGGCTGGTGCACGTGGGCGCGGACCGTCGGCTGGAGCTGACCGTGGCGGGCCGCGAGCGGGCCGTGTCCGTGCTGCGCAAGCACCGCCTGGCCGAGCGCCTGCTCGCGGACGTGATCGGCCTCGAGTGGGAGCTCGTCCACGAGGAGGCCTGCCGCTGGGAGCACGTGATGAGCGACCAGGTGGAGCGCCGCCTGCTCACGCTCCTGGAGAACCCCACCGAGACCCCCTACGGCACCCCGATCCCGCCCCGGCCCGAGCAGGCCTCCGCCGAGGACTGGAGCCGCGACATGGGCCTGGCGGGCGCCCGGCTCTCCGAGGAGGCCGCCACCGCCGGCCGGTTCCGCGTCCGCGGGCTGGCCGAGGGCGTGCAGACCGACCCCGAGCTGCTGGCCCAGCTGGCCGGCGCCGGCGTGACCCCCGGCCGTGTGGTGCGTGCCGAGGCCGCCCGCGACGCCGGGTACATCCGGGTCGAGGGCGAGGCGGAGGACGGCGCGGCCGCGGACGGCGGGGCCCTCGAGCTGGCCGAGGCCACGGCCGCGCACGTGTGGGTCGAGCGTCTCGACGGCTGAGGCGCGGCGCGCCGTCGTCGTGCGTGACGGGGGCGTGATGGCCCGGTGACGGGCCGGTGAACCTCTTCCGCCGCCGCAGGCGACACGCGGCGCGCCGATGCACCCGCGTCTAGCGTGGGGACACGACGCCCCTGTGTCCCCACGCTTCCGAGGCCCCCGATGCGCACACTCGTCCTCAACGCCGGCTACGAACCCCTCTCGGTCGTCTCCGACCGCCGGGCGCTGCTGCTCGTGGCCACCGGCAAGGCGAGCGTGCTCGAGGACGCCGGTGACCCGATGCGCAGCCCCACCCGCGCGTGGGGCCGGCCCCTCGTGATCCTGCTGCACCAGTACATCCGGGTGCCCCACACGGACGCGGCCCCGGTCTCCCGCAAGGGCGTGCTGCGCCGGGACGGACACCGCTGCGCCTACTGCGGCGCCCACGCCACCACCGTGGACCACGTGCGGCCGCGCTCGCGGGGCGGCGAGAACTCGTGGGAGAACCTCGTGGCCTGCTGCCTGCGCTGCAACGGGGCGAAGGCGGACCGCTCGCTCGAGGCCCTGGGCTGGCGGCTGCGGGTGGAGCCGGTGCGCCCGCGCGGGGCCCAGTGGCGGATCCGCGAGCTGGAGCGGCCCGCCGAAGCGTGGCGGGACTACCTGCGCCTGGCGGCCTGACGCCGGAAGCGGAATCGCGCCCGCCCGTGCCCGGCGGTTCCTAGACTCTCCAACGGTCGAGAGAGCGGAGGGGCCCATGAGCATGGAGTCGGCGGCACGGATGTCCATGATGCGGATGACCCGCGGGCAGTCCGACGCCCAGCAGAGCCTCGCCCGCGGCACGGTGCGCCGGACCATCGCGTTCGCGGGCCGGTACCGCACCCGCCTGATCGTGTTCGTCGCGGCGTCCATCGTGGGCGCGGTGCTCGGCGTGGCCTCGCCCGTGCTGGCCGGCGACGTCGTCAACGCGATCACCGGCGGCGCGGACCGCGGGCTCGTGGTGCGGCTGGCCCTGCTGATCGCCCTCGTGGCCGTGCTCGACGCGGCGCTGTCCGTGTTCACCAAATGGCTCTCCGCCGGGCTGGGGGAACGCGTCATCTACGACCTGCGCACCGCCGTGTTCGACCACGTGCAGCGCATGCCGGTGGCGTTCTTCCAGCGCACCCGCACCGGCGCGCTCGTCTCACGCCTGAACAACGACGTGATCGGGGCGCAGTCGGCGATCTCGCGGACCCTCTCCGGCGTCGTCGCGAACGTGGTGTCCGTGGCGCTGACCCTGGGCGTCATGGTGGCCACCAGCTGGCAGGTCACCGTCCTGTCCCTCGTGATGCTGCCGCTGTTCCTGGTGCCGGCCCGGGCGGTCGGCTCGAAGCTGGCGGACCTGTCCCGCGAACGGGCCGGGCACAACGCGGCCATGGGCGACCAGATGACCGAGCGGTTCTCCGCTCCCGGCGCCACACTCATCAAGCTCTTCGGCCGCCCCGCCGCCGAGTCCGCCGAGTTCGCCCGCCGCGCGGACCGCGTGCGCGCCACCGGCGTGGACATCTCCGTGCGCCAGGCCGTCTTCACCACGCTGCTCACCCTGGTCTCCGCGCTCGCGCTCGCGGCCGTGTACGGCGTGGGCGGGCTCCAGGCGATCGCGGGCACCCTCGACGCCGGTGACGTCGTCACTCTCGCCCTGCTGCTGACCCGCCTCTACGCGCCGCTGACCGCACTGGCGAACGCCCGCGTGGAGATCATGAGCGCGCTCGTGAGCTTCGAGCGCGTGTTCGAGGTCCTGGACCTGGAGCCCCTCATCACGGAGCCCGCGCGGCCCGCAACCCTGCCGGAGGGCCCGCTGTCCGTGCGGCTGCGGGACGTGCGCTTCGCCTACCCCACCGCGGAGCAGGTGTCCCTGGCCTCCCTCGAGGAGGTCGCCGTGCTGGACACGCGCGGCGGCGAGGAGGTGCTGCACGGGATCGACGTGGCCGTGCCCGCCGGGGCCACCGTGGCCCTCGTGGGCTCTTCGGGTGCGGGCAAGTCCACCATAGCCTCGCTCGTCACGCGCCTGCACGACGTCACCTCCGGCGCCGTCGAGATCGGCGGCGTGGACGTGCGGGACCTCGCGTTCGCGGACCTGCAGCGGGCCGTGGGCATGGTGACCCAGGACGGCCACCTCTTCCACGAGACCGTGCGCGCCAACCTGACGCTGGCCCGCCCCGACGCGACGGACGAGCAGCTGTGGGACGCCGTCGAGCGGGCCCGCCTGCGCCCCGTGGTCGAGGCGCTGCCGGACGGGCTGGACACCGTGGTCGGCGAGCGCGGCTACCGCCTCTCCGGCGGCGAGCGGCAGCGCATGACGATCGCGCGGCTGCTGCTGGCGGCTCCGCGCGTCGTGGTGCTGGACGAGGCGACGGCGGCGCTGGACTCCACCAACGAACGCGCCATCCAGGAGGCGCTGGGGGAGGCGCTGGCCGGGCGGACCGCGATCGTGATCGCGCACCGGCTCTCCACCGTGCGCAGCGCGGACGAGATCCTCGTGGTCGAGGCCGGGCGGATCGTGGAGCGCGGCACGCACGCCGCGCTGCTCGCGGCGGGCGGGCGGTATGCGGAGCTCTACACCACGCAGTTCGCCGACGCGGAATGAGGCGGCGACCGGACCGGCCGCCCAGGTGCCCCAGGCCGGAATCGAACCGACGGCCTACCCTTTAGGAGAGGGTCGCTCTATCCAACTGAGCTACTGGGGCGCGGACCGTGCGTCGGTCCGGTGAGCGAGTCTAGCCGAGCCCTTCAGGCCGCCCGCGTGGCGCGACCACGACGGCGCCGCCCGGCCCACAGCATCACGGCCACCGCCAGCGCGAGCAGCGCCAGCAGGACCCAGCGGGTCAGCGTCAGGGCGGCGGCCAGGCCGGTGCCCGGGCCGCCGGCGGCGATCGCCTGCTCGATCGCGATGTTCTCGCAGATGTCCACGACCGCGAACAGCACGCCCAGCCCGAAGACGGCCCACTTGGCGCCGACGGGACGCAGGCGCCATGCGCCGACCGCGGTGACCGTCAGTGCCACGGCGATCGGGAAGATCACGCCGGCCGTCTTGTGCACCCAGTTCAGCTGGCCGCGGGCGTCCTCGTCCATGACCGCGGAGAGCGCGCGGATGTGGTCCTGCCCGTAGAACAGCAGGGAGTCCGGCATCGCCAGGCCGCCGCTGAGCTGGGTCATCTGCTGCAGCACCAGCAGATGGAGGTACGCGCCCACGAGCAGGGTGGTCACGATCAGCGCGCTCACCGGGATCGCCGGGCTGCCCTCGCGCTCAGCGGCCGCGGCGAGGTCCTCACGGACGTTGACGTCCCGCAGCGTGGGACGGGAGCGCGGGGACTCGGCGACCGGGCGCGCGGCGGGCCGCGACGGGCGCGGACGGGACTTGCGAGACTTCTGGGACACGGGGCACCTCCGCGGTCCATCCTCCCAGACCGGCCGAGCCGGTCCGGTCCCGCCCAGCCCCGCCCAGCCCAGCTCACTTTCGAACGTGAAATCGGGGTCATGGGAACTTTCGAACGCGAGATAGGCCCCACATCACGTTCGAAAGTGCGGGTGGGGGCGAGTCCGGGGCGGCTCAGTCCGCGTGGCGAGGCCGCGGGCGGGGGACCTGGGCGGGTGCGTCGGACGCCGGCTCGGTGGCCGGGGCCGGCCCCGCGGTGGACTGCGGCTCGGACGCCGGCTCGACGACCGGCAGGGGCGCCGTCGTCGGGGCGGGCTCGGCGGTCTGCGCCGGCACGGCGTCGGCCGCCTCCGGGACCGCTGCCCGGGTGCGTGGCCGCTCCCGGCCGCGTCCCGCCGTCGGGAACTCGAAGAGCCAGCGCACCCGTCGGTAGCCGAGCGCGAGGGCGAGCGGGACGAGGAACGTGAACGACGCGATGGCCACGTAGAAGTCGACCGGGCGGACCGCGGCGAGGTCGCGGAAGGCCGCCACCGCCAGGATCAGCACCGGCATGTGGGCGACGTAGAGGACCATCGAGCGGCGGCCGCAGAACTCGAGGAACGGCAGACGGGGCAGGCGCGGGCCGAGCCACAGCACCACGAGGATCCCCGGCAGAGCAGCGAACACGGACCAGGGCTGGCGCTCCGCCACCACGAGCGCGCCGGTGCGCGTGGCCGTCACGGTGAGCACCATCAGGATCACCGCGATCACACCCAGGGCGGCCGGCGCCGTGCGGATCCGGGGGAGCAGTCGCGCGGACGCGGCACCGAGGAAGAAGTACACACCCCAGTACAGGGGACGCACCCAGTCGCGGGGGCCGCTGACGAACTCCAGGAGCAGCACGAAGAGGACGGCCGCGACCACCAGCGCCGGGACACGGCGGATCACCGGGCCGATGAGATAGCAGAGCATGAGCACCCACAGGAACCACAGGTGCCACGCGCCACCGCGCCAGAACTCGCCGGACAGCAGGGACCCGGGCCTGCCCGTGGCCAGCGCCAGCACGACCATCCAGACGAGGAACGGCCACAGGATCCGCTCCGCCTTGCCGCGGTAGTACGTGCCCAGCGGCTTGGACACGGAGCGGGGCAGCAGGACGCCGGACAGGAACACGAGCATCGGCATCCGCCACGACTGGAACACCTGCACCACGTTCGCGAACGCCACGGAGCTGAAGGTCGCGTCGAGGCCCTGCGGCATCGTGTAGGTGTGGGTGAACATCACCAGCAGCACGGCGAATCCGCGCATCGCGTCCATCCAGGTCATCCGGCTGGGGGTGGACCCGTGGGACATGGGCGGGGTCGGCGTGGTGGACATGGCGGCTCCGGGGTGACGTGGCGGGGCAGGGGAAGGAGGCTCCGCCGCCACATCGCGCGGAACGCCCAGAAGACCATAGCGGGCCGTTCGATTCCCGCCGGTTTTCGAACGTGGAATCGGGGTCTTGGGGACTTTCGAACGCGAGATAGGCCCCACATCACGTTCGAAAGTGCGGGTGGGGTGGGGCGGGGCGGCGCGGTGGGGGATGGCGACGACGGCGCCCCCTGTCGCGTCCGGGGCCGCGCCTAGACTGGGTCCGCCATGGCTGACCTCTTCTCCGCGCTCGGACGCACGCCCCTGAACCTCGACCGGACCCGCCGCCCCGCGGACCCGGAGACCGCCCTGCCCGGGCTCGTGCCCCCGGCCGTCACGCGCGCGGCCGCGGACCCCGAGGCCTGGGGCGAGGACGCCCGCCCGGCCGCTCCGGCGCACACTCCCGAGTCGCTCGTGGCGGGGCTCAACCCGCAGCAGGCCGCCGCGGTGACCCACACGGGGGCGCCGCTGCTGATCGTGGCGGGCGCCGGCTCGGGCAAGACCCGGGTGCTGACCCACCGCATCGCGTGGCTGCTCGCCACCGGCCGGGCGCGGCCGCACGAGATCCTCGCCATCACCTTCACGAACAAGGCCGCCGCGGAGATGCGCGAGCGCGTGGCCGGGCTGATCGGTCCCACCGCCCAGCGGATGTGGATCTCCACGTTCCATTCCTCCGCCGTGCGGCTGCTGCGCAACGAGGCCGCCAACATCGGGCTGAAGTCCACGTTCACCATCTACGACTCGGCGGACAGCCTGCGCCTGGTCACCACCGTCGCCAAGCAGCACGAGCTGGACCCGAAGCGCTTCGCGCCCAAGGCCCTGCTGAACCGCATCAGCTCCCTGAAGAACGAGCTCGTGGAGGCGGACGACTACGCCGCCACCGTGGCCGAGGGGGACCCGTGGGGCCGCGCCGTCGCCGCCGTCTACCGGGACTACACGGCCCGCCTGCGCCAGGCCAACGCCCTGGACTTCGACGACCTGATCGGCATGACGGTCCACATGTTCGAGGCGTTCCCGCGCGTGCTGGACAACTACCGCCGCCGGTTCCGCCACGTCCTCGTGGACGAGTACCAGGACACCAACCACGCACAGTACCGCCTGATCCGGCTCCTCGCCGGCCCGGCGGGCGACCCCGAGGGCGTGGAGACCCCCGGCGGCGAGCTGACCGTCGTCGGCGACTCGGACCAGTCCATCTACGCGTTCCGCGGCGCGGACATCCGCAACATCGTCGAGTTCGAGCAGGACTTCACGGACGCCGTCACCATCAAGCTCGAGCAGAACTACCGCTCCACGCAGACCATCCTGGACGCCGCCAACGCGGTGATCGAGCGCAACCCGGACCGCCGCCCCAAGCGCCTGTGGACGGCCGAGGGGGAGGGCCCGGCGATCGTCGGCTACGCCGCGGAGAACGAGTCCGCCGAAGCGGAGTGGATCGCCACCACCATCGACCGGCTGCAGGACGAGGACGGGATCCGCCCGGCCGACGTCGCCGTGTTCTACCGGACCAACGCGCAGTCCCGCGCGCTCGAGGAGCGGCTGGTGACGCGCGGCATCCCGTACCGGGTCATCGGCGGCACGCGCTTCTACGACCGCAAGGAGATCAAGGACGCGCTCGCCTACCTGCGGGTGATCGTCAACCCCGACGACGACGTCAACGTGCGCCGCATCCTCAACGAGCCCAAACGGGGCATCGGGGACCGGGCCGAGGGCGCCATCGCCGCGTGGGCCGAGCGCAACCGCTCCACGTTCTCCGCGGCCCTGCGCGACGCCGAGAACGCCCCCGGCATGGCCGCCCGCTCGCTCAAGGCCGTCCGCGGCTTCGTGCAGATGATGGACGACCTCGGCCAGGTCGCCGAGTCCGCCGGCCCGGCCACCGTCCTGGAGGCCGTCCTCGAGCAGTCCGGGATGCTGGCCGCCCTCCGCGAGTCCGAGGACCTGCAGGACGAGTCCCGCGCGGACAACCTCGGCGAGCTCGTCGCCGTCGTCCGCTCCTTCGAGACGACGCACCCGGACGGCACCCTGTCCGACTTCCTCGAGCAGGTCGCGCTCGTGGCGGACGCGGACCAGCTGCCCACGGCCCCGGACGTGGAGGGCGAGGCGCTCGCGGAGCAGCAGGGCCAGGTCACGCTCATGACGCTGCACACCGCCAAGGGCCTCGAGTTCCCCGTGGTGTTCCTGACGGGCATGGAGCACGGGGTGTTCCCGCACGCCCGCTCGATGACGGACGAGAAGGAGCTCGCGGAGGAGCGTCGCCTGGCGTACGTGGGCCTGACGCGCGCCCGCCGTCGCCTGTTCCTGACGCGCGCCGAGGCACGCTCGCTGTGGGGCCAGCACCAGTTCAACCCGCCCAGCCAGTTCCTCGGGGAGATCCCGGAGACGCTCATCGACTGGGAGCGGGAGGGCACCACGCGCTCGGCCGGGTCGTTGAGCCTGACCGGCGCCGGCACCTCGCGGTACGCGGGGCGGTTCGGGGGCGGCCGGCCGGCGTGGCGGTCCCGGGACGACGACGGCGCGCGACCCCAGCGCCTCACCCGCGGGGACGAGCCGGCGGACCTCACGGTGCCCTCCGGCGTGGTGCGCGGGAAGGCGCCGAGCCGGGTGCAGCCGCAGAAGGAGATCGTGGCGCTCAGCCCGGGCGACCGCGTCTCCCACGCCACGTTCGGCGAGGGGCGCGTGGACGCCGTCGCGGGCGCGGGGGACAAGACCGTCGCGACCGTCACCTTCGACGCCACCGGGGCGCAGAAGCGGCTGCTGCTGCGCTACGCCCCGCTGACGAAGGTCGAGGGCTGACGGGACCGGCCCGCCGACCCCCCGGTCGCCCCGGGGCGTGGACTACAGTGAGCCGTGGAACGCCGCCGTCCGCCGCCCCGCCGTGCCCCCGCGCCCGGCCCGGCCACGGAGGGGGCGTCGACGTCGGCCGCGCCCGCGGGCGAGGCCGGCAGACCCTGTCTTCGACCAAGAAGGACACACCACCGTGGACCTGTATGAGTACCAGGCGCGCGATCTGTTCGAGGCGCACGGCGTCCCCGTGCTGGCCGGCATCGTTGCGCAGACCCCGGACGAGGCCAAGGCGGCCGCGGAGAAGATCGGCGGCGTCACCGTCGTCAAGGCGCAGGTGAAGGTCGGCGGCCGCGGCAAGGCCGGCGGCGTGAAGGTCGCCAAGACGGCCGACGAGGCCTACGAGCACGCCAAGGCCATCCTGGGGATGGACATCAAGGGCCACACCGTGCACCAGGTCATGATCGCCCAGGGCGCCGACATCGCCGAGGAGTACTACTTCTCCGTGCTGCTGGACCGCGCCAACCGCACCTACCTGGCCATGTGCTCGGTCGAGGGCGGCATGGAGATCGAGCAGCTCGCCGAGGAGCGCCCCGAGGCCCTCGCCAAGGTGCCCGTCTCCCCGCTGACCGGCATCGACGCCGAGACCGCCCAGAAGATCGTCACCGAGGCGGGCTTCCCCGAGGAGCTGCGCGCCGACGTCGCCGAGGTCATCCAGAAGCTCTGGGAGGTCTTCGAGAAGGAGGACGCCACCCTCGTCGAGGTGAACCCGCTGGTGAAGACCGGCGACGGCACGATCCTCGCCCTGGACGGCAAGGTCTCCCTCGACGACAACGCGGCGTTCCGCCACGAGGACCACGCCGCCCTCGTCGACGAGCGCACCGAGGACCCGCTGGAGGCCAAGGCCAAGGCCAACGGCCTCAACTACGTGAAACTGGACGGCCAGGTCGGCGTGATCGGCAACGGCGCCGGCCTCGTGATGTCCACCCTCGACGTCGTCGCGTACGCCGGCGAGCAGCACGGCGGCGTGAAGCCGGCCAACTTCCTGGACATCGGCGGCGGCGCCAACGCCGAGGTCATGGCCAACGGCCTCGACGTCATCCTGGGCGACGAGCAGGTCAAGTCCGTGTTCGTGAACGTCTTCGGCGGCATCACCGCGTGCGACCAGGTCGCGAACGGCATCGTCAAGGCCCTCGAGATCCTGGGTGACACCGCCACCAAGCCGCTGGTCGTGCGCCTGGACGGCAACGCCGTGGAGGAGGGCCGCCGCATCCTGCAGGAGGCGAACCACCCGCTCGTCACCCTGGCCGCCACCATGGACGAGGGCGCCGACAAGGCCGCCGAGCTCGCCCACTCCGCGAACTGACCGTTCGGAAAGACTGAGGAAACAGCTATGTCGATCTACCTGAACAAGGACTCCAAGGTCATCGTCCAGGGCATCACCGGCGGCGAGGGCACCAAGCACACCCGCCTCATGCTCAAGGCCGGCACGAACATCGTGGGCGGCGTGAACGCCCGCAAGGCCGGCACCACCGTGTCCCACGAGGACAAGGACGGCAACGCCGTCGAGCTGCCCGTCTTCGGCACCGTCAAGGAGGCCATGGAGAAGACCGGCGCGGACGTGTCCGTGGCCTTCGTGCCGCCGGCCTTCGCCAAGGACGCGGCGATCGAGGCCATCGAGGCCGAGATCCCGCTGCTCGTGGTCATCACGGAGGGCATCCCGGTGCAGGACTCCGCCGAGTTCTTCGCCCTGTCGCAGTCGAAGACCGGCGAGGACGGGAAGCCGAAGACCCGCATCATCGGCCCGAACTGCCCCGGCATCATCACCCCGGGCGAGGCCCTGGCCGGCATCACCCCGGCCACCATCACCGGCTCCGGCCCCATCGGCCTCGTGTCCAAGTCCGGCACGCTGACCTACCAGATGATGTACGAGCTGCGTGACTTCGGCTTCTCCACCGCCATCGGCATCGGCGGCGACCCGATCATCGGCACCACCCACATCGACGCCCTCGAGGCGTTCGAGGCCGACCCGGACACCCAGGCCATCGTGATGATCGGCGAGATCGGCGGCGACGCCGAGGAGCGTGCGGCCGAGTTCATCAAGGCCAACGTCACCAAGCCGGTCGTCGGCTACGTGGCCGGCTTCACCGCCCCGGAGGGCAAGACCATGGGCCACGCCGGCGCCATCGTCTCCGGCTCCGCCGGCACCGCGCAGGCCAAGAAGGAGGCCCTCGAGGCCGCGGGCGTGAAGGTCGGCAAGACCCCGTCCGAGACCGCCCAGCTCATGCGGGAGATCCTGCAGGCCCAGGCCTGATCCCGCGGTGGGGGGCGCCGATGCCGGCGCTCCGCACCGGCAGGCGGATGCACCACGGCCCCTGTCCCTCGTCCTGAGGGGCAGGGGCCGTGTGCTGTGCGGGGCGGAGCAGGCGGTGGGCGCCCGTCAGCCCACGTTCGCGCCGAAGAGCAGGCCGAGCACGTACGTCACGGCAGCGGCGCCGAAGCCGATCGCGAGCTGGCGCAGGCCCCGAGCCAGCGGTGAGGAGCCGGACAGCAGCCCGACCACACCGCCGGTGAAGAGCAGGGCCACGCCCACCATCGCCGCCGCCAGGCCCAGGGCCCACAGCCCGGACATGCCGAAGATGTACGGCAGGATCGGGATGAGTGCGCCGGAGGCGAAGAACGCGAAGCTGGACAGGGAGGCGCTCCACGCCGAGCCGATCTCCGCGAAGGAGTCCGAGTGGTCCACCGGCCCCTGGGAGCCGTCGGGACGGGCGGAGAACTGCGGGTTGCAGTCGCACGTGAGATAGCCGAGGCGCTCGAGCGCGCGGTGCTCGGCGTCCTCGGGCGTCATGCCGCGGGCCAGGTAGACGAGCGTGAGCTCGTTGTGGTCCAGGTCCAGGTGCTGGGCCGCCTCGAGGGTGATCTGGGTGGGGGAGGAGGCCTCGAGCAGCTCCCGCTGGGACCGCACCGAGACGTACTCGCCGGCCGCCATGGACAGCGCGCCCGCCAGCAGGCCGGCCACGCCGGTGAACAGCACGACGGACGGCGCCACGCCCGTCGCGCCGATGCCCATCACGAGCGCCAGGTTGGAGACCAGCCCGTCGTTCATGCCGAAGACGGCGTCGCGGAAGTTGCCGGCCAGCTGCTCGCGACCCCGGGCGGCGAGGCCGCGCACGACCTCCTCGTGGATGGCCTCGTCCGCCACCATGCCCTCGGGGGCGTCCTGGTCCTCCGCGTAGGGAGTGTCCGACTCGGCGCGCTGGGCCAGGGCCAGCACGAACACGGAGCCGAAGATCCGCGCGAGCCAGCGCAGCAGGATGCGGTGCAGGGAGGGGCGCGGCGGGTTCTCGGCGTGCTCGCCCAGGAGGGCCCGCCAGTGCTGTTCGTGGCGGCGCTCGGCCTCGGCGAGGCCGAGCAGGATGTCGCGCTCCACGCCGTCCTTGCGAGCGGCGATGTCGCGGTAGATCTGGCCCTCGGCGATCTCGTCGGCGAGGTAGCGGCGCCAGCGTCGGACCTGTTCGCGGGTCGGCTCGGGACGTGCCGCGGGCGTGGCGGTGTGGGCGGGGCTCATGGGGCTCCATCGGATGGGCGGGCGGGGACGGGCGGCGCCGTCGCGGCCGGGCGCGCCCGACCGGCCAGTCTACGCCGTCGCTACCATGGCCGCATGGACGCAGCAGAGACCCCCGACGGCCCCGAGACCGCCGCCCACGACGGCGGCCGGCCGGCCTGGCAGCACCGCCTCCTGGCGGGCGGGGAGGAGCCGGACCCCCGGTTCACGCTCGCCAACGAGCGCACGTTCCTGGCCTGGGTCCGGACGGCGCTGGCGCTGCTGGCCGGCGGGGTCGCGGTGGAGGCGTTCACCGGCGCCCTCTTCGCGCCGCCGGTCCGGGTGGTGCTGAGCACGGTGCTGCTCGTCCTGGCGGCGCTGCTCGCCCTGGGCGCGGGCGCGCGCTGGCTCCGGGTGGAGCGGGCGATGCGCCGCGGCCGTCCGCTGCCGCTGCCGCTGATCGTCCCGGTCCTCGCGGGGGGCGTCGTGCTGGCCGTCGTGGTGCTGCTGGCCGCCGTCGTCCTTCCGCGGGGCTGAGACGATGCGCCTGCATCACGACCCGGGGCTGCAGCCCGAGCGCACCGTGATGAGCTGGGGCCGCACGGTCCTGGCGCTGGGCGTCCTCAGCCTCACGTTCCTGAGGTGGTGGCCGACCGTCGGCGCGTGGGCGTTCGGGCCTGCGGTGGTGGCGGCCGTCGGCGGGGCGGCGGTGCTGGCCACGCAGCGCCGGCGCTACGTGGCGCACGCGGACGGAATCGCGCGGGAGCAGGCCCGGCCGGCCCTGGCGTCGGTGGCCTGCATGGTCGCGCTGGTGGTGGGCTTGGCGGCCCTCGGGATCACCGCCACGCTGCTGCACGCGGCATGATCCGCGGACGACGACGGCGCCCCTCACCTGCGCGGGGCGGGTGAGGGGCGCCGTCGTGCATCCGGAGGCGGACCGCTCAGCGGGCGATCATGCCGTGGGGGTCGATGACGAACTTCTCCAGGGAGCCCTGGTCGAACTCCGCATAGGCCTGCGGTGCCTCGTCCAGGCTGATCACGCGCGGGTTGACCATCTCCGTCAGGTACGGCATCCGATCCCACAGGATCGACATCATCAGCTGGCGGTTGTAGCGCATGACGGGCGCCTGGCCGCCGATGATGTGGGGCGACTTGATCCAGGCCTTGCCGAAGTCCACCGGGAAGGTGCCCTCCTGCTCGGCCTTCGTCTCCGCGATCGGGTCCGGCCCGTAGATGCCGATGATGCCCGTGGCGCCGCCCGGACGGGTGATGTCCAGGACCTGGTTCACGGCGGCGATCGGCTGCATCTCATCGGACGCGGAGCCCAGGCCGTGGGCCTCGGAGCCGACGCAGTCCACCGCGCAGTCCACCATCGGCTCGCCGAGGATGTCGCTCACGGCGTCCTGCAGGTTCTCCGTGGTGGAGAGGTCGATGGTCTCGCAGCCGTGCTTGCGCACCAGCTCCAGTCGCGAGGCGTCCTGGTCGCCCACGATGATGCACGAGGCGCCCAGCAGCCGAGCGGCGGCCGCGGCGCACCGGCCCACGGGGCCGGCACCGGCGATGTAGACGGTGGAGCCGGGCTTGGCGCCGGCCTCCACGAGGCCGTGGAACGCCGTCGGGAGGATGTCCGAGAGCACGGTCAGATCCAGGATCTTCTCCATCGCCTGCTCCTGGTCCGGGAAGCGCAGCAGCTGGAAGTCGGCGTACGGCACGAACAGGTACTCGGCCTGCCCGCCCTGGAAGCCGCCCAGATTGAAGCCGTAGGCGGCGCAGGCCTGGTCCGGGTTGGCGGTCTCGCAGATCTCGGTCCGGCCGGCGCGGCAGTTGCGGCAACGGCCGCAGGCCACGTTGAACGGCACGGAGACGAGGTCGCCCTCCTGCAGGAACTGGACGTCGCTGCCGACCTCCAGCACCTGGCCGGTCATCTCGTGACCCAGCACCATGCCCTCGGGGGCGGGGAAGGACCCGCGGTAGATGTGCAGGTCGCTGCCGCAGATGTTGGTCGCGACGATCTTGAGGATGACACCGTGCGGCGCGGCGGAGCCGTCGGGCATCTCCAGCTTGGGGAAGTCCAGCTCGTCGACGCGCACGTCCTTGATGCCGTGGAATGCCACGGCGCGGTTCTTGGTGGTCATGAGAACTGTTGCCTTTCTGTCTCCAGCGAGGCCCCAGGTGGGGCGAGAGACGGGGCGAACCCGAGGGGGAGTCCCGGTCTCAGGCTGTACGGAGACACTAGGGGCCGGGGGGAGCCCGCGGGAAGGGTCGCCCGCCGCCGCCCGCCGCACCACGTGGCCTCGGCCATCGTGCGGGCGTCGGAGGATCACAGGCCCCGGGAGCGTGGGTCAGACCTGCGCTCGGACCGCGGGGTCGACGCCGTGGCGGGAGCGCACCCGCCAGGCCTCGAGGACCGCGGGGTCGGTGGGCCGGGTCATCAGGCTGAGGAGGACGTACACGACGGCGGAGGCGGCCAGGCCGACGTAGATCGGCTCGTTCGCGAAGACGCCCTCGAAGGGCTCGGCCGCGTTCAGCTCGAGCCAGCCCATGGTGCCGAGGGTGCCCACCGTCCCGACCACCATGGACCACAGGGCCGCCGTGCCGGTGCCGCGCTTCCACACGAGGCCGCCGACGATCGCGACGAACAGGCCGCCCACGAGGATGTCGTACGCGATGGTCAGGGCCGCCACCACGTCCGGGACGACGATCGCCAGCCCCAGCACGACGGCGCCGAGCAGCAGCACCCAGCCGCGGTTCGAGGCGAGCTCCGCCGCGGTCTCCGTGGCCGCGTCCTCGGCGACGGCGCCGTCCTCGGCGGCGGTGGCCTCGCCGCGGAGGATCGGGAGGATGTCGGTGCGCATCACGGTCGAGGCCGCGATGATCGCGCCCGAGGCGGTGGACATCATGGCCGCGACGGCGGCCGCCAGGGCCACGCCGCCCACGCCCACGGGCAGCAGGTTCTGGGCGACCCACGCGAACACGTCGTCCGTGGCGGCGATGTCCGCGGTCACCGTGCGCGCCGCCATGCCGATCACGGCGCCGGCGACGCCGTACACGATGCAGTACAGCCCCGCGGTGGCGCCGCCGATCTGGGCCACGCGCGGGGAGCGGGCCGTGAACACGCGCTGCCAGACGTCCTGGCCGATCAGCAGGCCGAGGGTGTAGATCACGAAGTAGGTGACGATCGACTGCACGCCGATCCCGTCCCAGCTGAAGAACTCGGCGCCCAGGCGCTCCTGCATGGCGCTCCAGCCGCCGGCGTTGGCCAGGGAGAGGGGGAGCATGAGGGCGAACAGGCCGATGGTCATGATGAGGAACTGGGCCATGTCGGCCAGGGTGATGGACCACATGCCGCCGAGCACGGAGTAGGCCAGCACGATGCCGCCGCCCACCAGGACGGACAGCCAGCGGTCCCAGCCGAAGAGCACCACGAAGAGCGACGCGTAGGCGCCCGTGGAGGTGGCGGCGAGCATGAGCGTGTAGGCGAGCATCACGAAGGAGGAGGCGTGGGAGGCCCCGCCACGGCCGTACCGCAGGCGGAGCATCTGCGAGACGGTGTAGATCTTCAGGCGGGCCAGGATCGGGGCGAACGCCACCGACAGGATGAGGACGCCGACGCCGATGGCGGCCACGAGCCACGCGCCGGAGAGCCCGAACTCGTACCCCAGGCCGACGCCGCCCACGGTGGCGGCGCCGCCGAGCACGACGGCGGCCATGGTGCCGGTGAACAGCACCGGCCCGAGGCGGCGGCCCGCCACGAGGTAGTCCTCCGAGCTGGCGGCGCGGGTCTTGCCCCACCAGCCGAAGGCGAGCATGCCGACCAGGTAGACGGCGACGATGGTCAGGTTGAGGGTCACGGGCGGTCTTTGGAGCGAAGGGATCCGAGGCGCCGGGATGCGGTGCGCCGCGGCGGGACACAAGAGATCGTCGTGTTGCCGATCACACGATCCGGGCCTACGGTAAACACATGTTGCTTATCAGACAACATGTCGTCCAGGGTGACATCGGCGATGTCGCCTGGCCGACGTCGGGAGGAGCGCGATGAAGGCCCTCCCGCTCGAGACCGCGCCGGGCCAGGCGCTGATCGGCCGTCGGCTGCGTGCGCTGCGCGAGGCGCGGCGGCTCACCGTGGCCCAGCTGGCCGAGGCGGCCGGCGTCAGCAAGGGCTTCCTCTCCCGCCTCGAGCGGGACCTGACGAGCCCGTCCGTGAGCACGCTCGTGACCCTGTGCCAGGTGCTCGGCGCGAGCCCGGGCGACGTCCTGGACGCGCCCGAGGTGACGGTCGTGCGCCTCGCCGACGCCCCCGCGGTCAACCTCGGCGGCGAGGGCATCCGCGAGCGCCTGATCACCCCGCGCGGCAGTCGTGACCTGCAGATCCTGCGCGCTGACATCGCGCCGCGCGGCCGCGGGGAGGCGGAGCTGTACACCGTGGACTGCCGCGTGGAGGCGGTGCACGTGGTCACCGGCCGCCTCGAGCTGCGGACCACCGAGGCCGTGCACCTGTTGGAGGAGGGGGACACCGTCACCTTCCCCGGCCGCGAGCCCCACTCGTGGGCCAATCCGGACGACCGCCCCGCCGTCGTGCTGTGGACCCTCGTGGGCCACGCGTGACCCCGTCCGGCGCGCCCACACCGGACAGACCAGACCGACCAGACCGAACCGAACCGCCCAGAGAGGACATCCAGATGCTCGAGATCCCCCGCGTCGAGGACAACGGCCGCCTCGGCCCCGTGAACTCCGCCCTCGTGCCCCGCTACGGCGGCACCCCCACCTACGCGCTGCTGCCGCGCCTGGACGAGGCGGCCGCGGCCGGCGTCGCCCCGGAGATCAAGGTGGTCGGCGTGCCGTTCGACGCCGGCGTCTCCTACCGCCCCGGTGCACGCTTCGGGTCCGGCCACGTGCGGCAGTCCTCGCGGCTGCTGCGCCCGTACAACCCCGCCACGGACACCTCGCCCTTCGCGCAGGCCCAGGTGGTGGACGCCGGGGACATGGCGGTGAACCCGTTCGACATCGGCGAGGCCATCGAGGCGATCCAGCAGGACGCGATGGACCTCACCGAGGACGGCTCCTCGCTCATGACCATCGGCGGCGACCACACCATCGCGCTGCCGCTGCTGCGCGCCGCCTCCGCCCGGGCGGGCGAGCCCGTTGCCCTGCTGCACTTCGACGCCCACCTGGACACGTGGGACACCTACTTCGGGGCCGAGTACACCCACGGCACGCCGTTCCGCCGCGCCGTGGAGGAGGGGATCCTGGACACCGAGGCCATCTCGCATGTGGGCACGCGCGGTCCGCTCTACGGCAAGAAGGACCTCGACGACGACCACCGCATGGGCTTCGGCATCGTCACCTCCTCGGACGTGTTCCGTCAGGGCGTGGACGAGATCGTGGACCAGCTGCGCCAGCGCATCGGGGGTCGGCCGCTCTACATCTCGGTGGACATCGACGTCCTCGACCCCGCGCACGCGCCGGGCACCGGCACCCCCGAGGCCGGCGGCATCACGAGCCGCGAGCTGCTCGAGATCCTGCGTGGGCTGCGCGGGCTCGACATCGTGGGCGCAGACCTGGTGGAGGTGGCCCCGGCCTACGACCACGCCGAGCTGACCGGCGTCGCCGCCTCCCATGTGGCCTACGACCTCATCTCCCTGATGGCCGACCGCCGCGCCACCCGCGCGGCCGCCGGTGAGGAGTCGGCCCGATGAGCGACGAGCAGACGACGACGGCGGCCCCGCGGCGCAACGGCGGCGACCTCGCCGTCGAGACGCTCCACGCCCTGGGCGCACGGACGGTCTTCGGCATCCCGGGCCAACACGCCCTCGGCCTCTTCGACGCCCTGTCCCGCTCCCCGCTGGAGTTCGTCTCGAACCGCGTGGAGAACAACGCCGCCTTCGCCGCGGACGGATACGCCCGGGCCACCGGCGAGGTCGGCGTCCTGTTCCTCTCCACCGGCCCGGGCGCCCTCACCTCACTGGCCGGCCTGCAGGAGGCGTACGCCACGGGCGTGCCGATGCTCGTGGTCGCCTCGCAGATCCCGCTGTCCGGGCTCGGCGCCCGGCGCAAGGGCATGCTGCACCAGCTGGACGACCAGAAGGCCTCGGCCCGCAACGTCACCAAGGCCCAGTTCACGGTCCACCACGCCTCGGGCATCCCGTCCGCCATCCAGGACGCGTGGGCCGAGGCCATCACCGTGCCGCAGGGGCCGGTGTGGGTCGAGATCCCGCAGGACGTGCTGCTCGGCGAGGTCATGGTGCCCCCGGTCGAGGACGCCCTGGCCGTGCCCTACGACCACCCGCCGCGCGCCGAGCTCGTGGCCGAGTCCGCACGCTGGCTGCGCGGGGCCGGGCGGGTGGCGATCGTGGCCGGCGGCGGTGTGCGCCGCTCCGGCCGGGCCGCGATGGAGAGCCTGCGGGAGGTCGCGGAGCTGCTCCAGGCACCCGTGGTCTGCTCGCCGGGCGGCAACACCGCCTTCCCGTGGGAGCACCCGCTCAGCCTCGGCGGCTGGGTGGAGGACCGCCTCGTCACAGACCTGCTCGAGGACGCGGAGGTGCTGCTCGTGGTCGGCTCCTCGCTCGGCGAGGTCACCTCGAACTACTTCACGCTCGAGCCGCGCGGCCGCCTCATCCAGGTGGACGCGGAGCCGCGCGTGCTGGAGACCAACCACCCCACGCTGGGTGTGCGCGCCGACGCCGGCCAGGCGCTCGAGGCGCTCGCCGCGGCGCTGCGCGAGTCGGGCTCGGTGGCGCAGGACGCCGCCGTCTGGCACGGCCGCACCCCGGCCGAGGTGGTCGCCGACGTCAACGCGCGCATCACCGCCCGCCTCGATGCCCAGGACCTCGGCGTGGAGCGCCGGCTCCTGGCGGACATCCGCGCCGCCGTTCCGTCGACCATGCAGACGTACTGGGACATGACCATCGCCGCCTACTGGGCGTGGAACTGCTGGGACGCGCAGGACGGCGAGTTCCACTCGGCGCAGGGTGCCGGAGGGCTCGGCTACGGGTTCCCGGCCGCGTTCGGCGGCGCGGTGGGCCTGGCCCACCAGGGACGCACCGGGATCGACGGGCGCGTGCTCGCCGTCGCCGGCGACGGCTCGGCGATGTACTCCCTCGCCGAGCTCGCGGCCGCCAGACAGCACGGCGCGGCGGTGACGTGGCTGATCATCGACGACGGCGGATACGGCATCCTGCGCGAGTACATGGAGGGCGCGTTCGGCAAGGCCACGGCCACCGAGCTCGACAGGCCGGACTTCCAGGCCCTCGCCGCCTCCTTCGGCGTGCCCGCCGAGACGGTGGGAGTGGAGGACGTGCGCGGCGCGCTCGAGCGCGCGTTCCAGGCGGACGGGCCGAACGTCGTGGTGGTGCAGACCCGCCTGGCGATGTGGGCGCCGAGCCACCTGGGGGAGGCCCCGGAGGTCTGAGACGGCCCGGCGCCGGAATCGCTGACTCGACCCTGAGAGTGTGCGCCACCTTTCCAGGTGCATGTTTCAGCAACGGAGCTGGACCGGCAGGTAGTTGAGGCGTCGACCGAGGCGCCGGCGGTCCCGCCCGTGTCGGAAACCGCCCAGGAGATGTCCTGGAACCATCCCGCCGATCTCACGAAAACGTCCGGCATCCGTTGCCATGCTGGCATCTCGACGCGACCCGCCACCTGGCGGGCGCCCCACGAGAGGAGCTCCATGGCCCCCTGGCTCCCGACCCGCTCCCGTCGTCCCTTCCCCCAGGTCACCGAGGCAGGCGAGGTCCCCGCCGTCACGCCCACCTTCGAGGGCCGGGCCTCCCACCCCCCGGCCGAGGACGTCGAGGACCAGGGCGCCGCCTTCGACGTCGGCACGCTCGTCTCCCGCCGCAACGCGCTGGGCATCTTCGGCGCGGGGGCGGGGGCCCTCGTCCTCGCCGCGTGCGGAGTCCAGGAGGGCGCCTCGTCCTCCTCCAGCTCGACGTCGGCGAGCGCCGGCTCCTCGTCACCCGCGGCCTCCTCCTCGTCGGCGGCGAGCGCCTCGCCGTCCGCCACCCTGACCGAGATGGTCACCGAGACCGCAGGCCCGTACCCGGGCGACGGCTCCAACGGCCCGGACGTGCTCGACGCGTCCGGCATCGAACGCTCCGACCTGACCACGAGCATCGACACGGGCACCGTCGCCGAGGGCGTCCCGCTGACGGTGACGATGAACGTGATCGACATGGCCAACGGCGACGCCGCGATGACCGGCGCCGCCGTGTACCTCTGGCACGCCGACGCGCAGGGCCGCTACTCGATGTACTCGGACGGCATCACGGAGGAGACCTACCTGCGCGGCGTCCAGGTGGTGGGCGACGACGGCACGGTCACCTTCACCACGGTGTGGCCCGGCTGCTACGACGGCCGGTGGCCCCATCTGCACTTCGAGGTGTTCCCCGACAAGGCGTCCATCACGGACGCGACGAACAACGTCCTCACCTCCCAGATCGCCATGCCCGAGGAGCAGTCCTCGCAGGTCTATGCCACCTCAGCCTACGACGGGTCGACGGCGAACTTCGCCAAGGTCAGCCTCGAGACGGACAACGTCTTCTCGGACGGCTACGAGACGCAGCTGCCGCAGATCACGGGCTCCGTGGAAAAGGGCTTCGCCATCACCATCGACGTCCCGATCGACACCACCACTGAGCAGGAGCAGGGCGGGATGGGCGGGCCCGGCGGTGGCCAGCCCCCGGCGGGCGGCGAGGGCGGCCAGCCCCCGGCGCAGCCCTGAGCCCGGCGGACGTGGGCTGAGCCGTCCGGCTCAGCCCACGCGTCCTGCCGGCGGCTCAGTCGGTCTGGGACTCGTTGCGCTCGGGGTGCGGGCCGAACACGAAGTGGCGGCCGGACACGCGCTGGACGTCCACGCGGACGTAGAAGTCCTTCAGCGTCGGCACCCACGGTTCGATGCCGAGGGACTCGGCCTCCGCGATCTCCGCCTCCGTGTCCAGGCGGCGCGCGGTGCCGTGCACGAGCACGGACCAGGCCTGGTCGGCCAGGATCCCGTCGGCCTGCACCACGACGCGCGGGTTCACCGTGAGCTCGGCGAGCTTCGAGCCGGGCGCGGTGCGGAAGTAGATGGCGCCGTCGTGGGCCCGCACGTTCACCGGCACGATGTCCGGCCGCCCGTCCACGGCCAGCCCGAGGCGCGCGTGGCCCACGCGGCCCAGCAGTCGCCAGACCTGGTCCTCGTCCAGCACCAGGACGGCCTCGCCGTCCGGGTGCTCGAACATCAGGTGGTCCCCGGGCTCCGCGACCGGATCGGGGCGCTGCATCGACGGGGCGTCGTCGGTGTCATGGTGCTGCTGGGTCATCGGGGCCTCCTGGCATGCCGGGACGGGCGCCGTCGGGCGCGGCGCTGAGATCGGGCTCACATCCACTCTATACATGGTCGGTCGCCCGCGAGGCGACGATGTCACCCAGCACCGCCGCCGTCGTCGGCGCCTCGCGGCCCGGGGCGACGGCGAGCGCGAACGGGCACGTGTGGGCGCGCGGGCCGTCGTCGACGAGCCGGCCCGACGACGGCGCGGCCGGGTCCGGCGTGAGCCACCTGCCCCCGGCGCGGCGCAGGATCAGCTGCCCCGCCGCGACGTCCCAGGGCTTGGTGTCCACGTACAGCGCGGCGTCGGCCCAGCCCGCCGCCGTGTGGGCGAGCTCGAGGGCGCCGGAGACGGTGCGGCGCACGGTCGCGTGGGCGGTCACGAGCCGCCCGAAGCGGCGCAGCGCGTCCTCGCCCTCGCGCGCGAGCGCCTCGCCCGCCGGATAGGAGGTCACGAGGTTCTGGGCGCGCTCGCCGCCGGCCGGCGCCGGCCGGCCGACCTCGGCCAGCGGGCGCTCCGGCCCGTCGCCGCGGGTGAGGTAGGCGCCGTCCGCGTCGGCGGAGAACGCCAGCCGGCCCACGGGGTCCAGCACGACGCCGGCCACCACCTCGCCGTCGACCTCGGCGGCCAGGGACACCGAGAACATCGCGAAGCCGTGTGTGAAGTTGGAGGTGCCGTCGATGGGGTCGACGATCCAGGTCAGCCGGGCGGCCTCACCGGTGCCGGCCTGCGCCCCGAGCTCCTCGCCGAGCACGCCGGAGCCGGGGACCGCCGTCGTGAGCGCGGCGACGAGCCGGGCCTCGGTGTGTCGGTCGTGCACGGTGACGAGGTCGTGGTGCGTGGTCTTGGCCTCGGGCCCGATGGCGGTGGGGGAGCGGAAGGCGGCGGCGAGGTCGCCGACGACCGCGCGGGCGGCGTCGAGGGCGATCGCGCGCAGCTCGGCGGGGCGGGGCAGGGCGGGGCTCATGCCCCGAGCCTAGGCGGGGGCCCGGACACGTCGGACCGCACGCGAGACAATGGGGCCGACCCCCCCCGAGCAGAGGAGCCGCCATGACCGAGCACCCCCTCCCGACCCCCGACGACGACGCCACCCTCACCGGCCCGCAGACCCCCACGCCCCAGCGCGTGGCCGCCGTGCGTGCGCTGCGCGAGCTGCTCGCCGCCGGCTACGGCACCGAGGCCCGGCCGATCGCCTCCTACGGCGCCCCCGCGCCCGGCACCCTCGGCGGCGTCTACCCGGACTACGACGACCGCGTGTTCCCCGGCCTCGTGGCCGCGCAGGAGCTGGCGGGCATCGACGTCGACTACCTGCGGAACGTGGACCGGGTGAGCGAGGCCGGCATCGCCGAGGCGTCCCTGGCCGACCTCGGCACGCTGTTCACCTACCTGGTGCGCGGCGAGCGGTTCGCGGACGGGCACGTGGCCGCCGCGATCGAGAACGGCAAGGTCGGCCGCATGCTGGACCGCCTGACCGCGCTGGTCCCCGAGATCCGCTGAGAGCGCACGGTGCGGAATACTGGGCGCATGCCCGCAGCCTCCGACGCCCCCACGCCCGCGCCCCGGCGCGGCCGCCTGGCCCCTTCCGGTGACCCCACTCCCGTGGAGAACGTCGCCACGCACCTGCAGGAGGGGTGGAACCGTTGGCACCGCGCCCGCGCGCTGCGTGCCGGCAACGTGCCGACGGTCATGGCGTTCACGGGCTACGGCAGCACCAGCTGGGTGCGGATCCTCTCCCGTGTGGTGATCGCCTCCGACGAGGAGTTCATGAACGGCCGTCGGCTGTCGAAGGTGGTGGCGGACGGCGTGCGCGGCTGGCGCAACTTCGTGGCCCCGCCCATGGCCTACGCCGAGGTGGAGGTGCAGGTGGGGGACCTGCGCACCACGGTGCGCACGGACCGGATGGGCGTCGTCGACGTCGTGCTGGACGTCGAGCTGGAGCCCGGCTGGCAGACCGCCACCCTCCACGTCGGCGGCCAAGAGGAGCACGCCGTCATGGACCTGTACATCTGCGAGCCGGGCGCGCGGATCGGCCTGGTCTCGGACATCGACGACACCGTGGTGGTCACCTCGCTGCCCCGCCCCCTGCTGGCGGCCTGGAACTCGTTCGTGATCGACGAGCACGCCCGCACGCCCACTCCGGGGATCGCCGTGCTGCTGCGCCGGATCGCCGAGCTCGAGCCGAAGGCCCCCGTGCTGTACCTGTCCACGGGGGCGTGGAACGTGGCGCAGACCCTCACCCGCTTCCTGGGCCGCAACCTCTACCCGCTCGGCGCTCTGCTGCTGACCAGCTGGGGGCCCACGAGGGACCGCTGGTTCCGCTCCGGTCAGGAGCACAAGAGGGTCCAGCTCGAGCGCCTCGCCGAGCAGTTCCCGGACATCCAGTGGATCCTGGTGGGCGACGACGGCCAGCACGACCCCGAGATCTACGCCGAGTTCGCGCAGCGCCACCCCGACCGGGTCAAGGCGATCGTCATCCGGCAGCTGACCCCCTCGCAGGCGCTGCTCGCGGGCGGCCGGGCGGAGGACACCCGCCATTCCACCCCGGGCATCCCGTGGTGCTACGGCCCGGACGGGGCCACGCTGTCCAATCAGCTCGAGGACCTGGGCATCCTGCCCGTCGAGTTCGTGGACGTGCAGCCCGAGGCCTGGCGCGAGGACATCCTCGGCGACGACGAGGCGCCGGCGACCCTCGACGCCGCGGCGCAGCGCGACGACCGGTCCACGGACGAGGAGGCCGCCCGATGACCGCCTCGCGCTCCGTCGAGGTCCGCATCCCGCTGCGCTGGGCGGACATGGACGCCTATGGCCACGTGAACAACATCGCCGTGGTGCAGCTGCTGGAGGAGGCCCGCGTGGCGGCCTTCGGCGTGCCCGCGAACACCGGCGCCGGTGGCGGGCAGGCCCCGCCGATCGACCTGCTCGAGGGGGTGGCCCCCGGTGTGCGGACGTTCATCTCCGAGCACACCGTGAAGTACCGGGCCCAGATGCCCTACCGCCCCGTGCCGCTGCGCGTGGTGGTGAGCGTGGACGCCGTGAAGGCCGCCTCGGTGCACGTGGGCTACGCCCTGCACGACGGCGTCGACGACACCCTCTGCGCCACCGCGACGTCCGTCATGGTGTTCGTCGACGGGCAGACGGGCCGCCCCGTGCGCATCAGCCCCGAGCAGCGGGCGGCCCTGGCCGGCTGAGGTGGGCCGAGGTGGGCTGCTGACCGCCCGACAGCCGCCCAGCGACATCACCGCCGTGCAGAGTGGCTGCGATGTCGCAGAGCGGAGGTCCGCCGCTCGGGCTCGCCGAGTCGAGACAGGGCCCGTGGGACGGCCGCGGATCAGACCGAGCGGGGGACGCCCGCGGCGGTGAGGATCCGCGCCAGCCGGTCCGGCCGCAGGAGGTCTCCCCACGTCCAATGCGCGCCCGCCCGGGTGACCAGCTGCAGGGCCACCTCCCGTTCCTTCTCCCGGCGGATGCTGGCGCGGCGGGCCGTGTCGTCACCGTCGAAGAACGACAGGTCGTACTTGCCCAGCCCGTCGAACTCCCCGTACACCCGCACCTGCTCCCACCAGAAGTCCGTGCGGGCCACCGCGCGTCCGTTCGCATCCCGGTGGCGATGCTGCAGCGCCGTGGGCGGGACGAAGCCGAGCTCGTGGATGCTGGCCCGGCTGTAGGACTCGCCGGCGGATTCCGCCCGCGCGTCCGCGAAGTGCCAGGCCCGCTCGAATCGGCGGAGGGCGGCCGCGGATTTGAGTCGGCTCTCCGCCTGCCTCGCCCAGCGTGCGGCCTCCTCGGGCCGGGCTCGGACGAGCGCGTCCAGCGGGGCCACGGCGTCGCGGAACGGGGTGGCCGCTCCGAGCACCAGCAGCACCGTGGGCAGCGGATCCGCCAGGACGGTTCCGAGGCTCTGCCCGTCCGACAGGACGGCCTCGACCGGCTGAGGCGCGGCGGGGGCCGCCTCCGGCAGCCCCCACCGGGGTCGGCGGCGCGGCGGGACGGGAAGCCGGCGATCGTGGGCCACCACGGAGGGGGCGAAGGGACGGCGGGTCAGCGGACCGGCGCCGTGATGCCCGGGCGAGGGGGCGCGCAGCTCGAGCACGGGCGGCTCGACGGCCGGCCCCAGACCGTGCAACCGGGCCGCGGTCAGGCCCGTGAACACCGTCGCGGGGCGGGCGATCGAGAGGGCGACGGCGGACACGACCGCCCTGTCCCACGGACGCAGCGCGGCCCAGTCGCTGACGCTGATGTAGACGCGCGGGCAGAGCCGCACGAGGACCCCGCGGGTCCAGGCGCGTTCGAGACGGCGCCGCGCCGCCCCGTCGTGAGGGTCCGCCGCGCTGAGCAGGGGCCCGCGTCCCGGGAGCAGCGCACGCGAGTGGTCGGAGAGCAGGGTCATGCGGCCCAGTCTCGTGGGCCCGTCGGGGGCGCGACGGGTCGGCCGCGCCGGCGGTGGAGGGCACCCGACGTCGGGGGGCCTGTGCAGGAGCCGGGCGCCCTTGAGCGACCGCCGCCCTGCGACATCACCGCGCGTCAGAACGGCGGTGATGTCGCAGGGCGGCGGAGGATCACGGAAGGGACAGGGCCGGGCCTCAGACCACGCCCTGGGCGATCATCGCGTCGGCGACCTTGATGAACCCGGCGATGTTCGCCCCCGCCACGTAGTTGCCGGGCGTGCCGTACTCCTCGGCGGTCTCCACGCAGCGGTCGTGGATGTCGCGCATGATCTGCTCGAGCCGGTCGTGGGTGTAGTCGAAGCTCCACGAGTCCCGCGAGGCGTTCTGCTGCATCTCCAGCGCCGACGTCGCCACGCCGCCCGCGTTGGCGGCCTTGCCCGGGCCGAACAGCGTCCCGGAGTCGACGAACAGGTGGGCGGCCGCCTCGGTGCAGGGCATGTTCGCGCCCTCGGCCACGGCCTTCACCCCGTTCTTCAGCAGGGTCCGCGCGGCGGACTCGTCGAGCTCGTTCTGGGTGGCACACGGCAGGGCCACGGTGCCCTCGACGTCCCAGACGCTGCCGCCGGTCACGTAGCGGGACCGCCCGCCGCGGCGCTCGGCGTACTCGGAGATGCGGGCACGCTCGACCTCCTTGATCTGCTTGAGCAGGTCCAGGTCGAGGCCGTCCGGGTCCACGATGTAGCCCGAGGAGTCGGACGCGGTGAGCACGGTGGCCCCGAGCGCGGCGGCCTTCTCCGCGGCGTAGATGGCCACGTTGCCGGAGCCGGAGATCAGCACCTGCTGACCGTCCATGGATTCGCCGCGCGTGCGCAGCATGGAGTCGACGAACATCACGGCGCCGTAGCCGGTGGCCTCAGTGCGGACCAGCGAGCCGCCCCACGTCAGGCCCTTGCCGGTGAGGGCGCCGGCCTCGAAGCGGTTGGTCAGTCGCTTGTACTGGCCGAACATGTAGCCGATCTCGCGGGCGCCCACGCCGATGTCACCGGCCGGCACGTCCGTGTGCTCACCGATGTGGCGATGCAGCTCCGTCATGAAGGACTGGCAGAACCGCATGATCTCGCGGTCGGACTTGCCGGCGGGGTCGAAGTCCGAGCCGCCCTTGCCGCCGCCGATCGGCATGCCGGTGAGCGAGTTCTTGAAGATCTGCTCGAAGCCCAGGAACTTGACGATCCCGAGGTACACGGAGGGGTGGAAGCGCAGCCCGCCCTTGTACGGGCCGAGCGCCGAGTTGAACTCCACGCGGAACCCGCGGTTGACCTGCACGACGCCGGCGTCGTCGATCCACGGGACGCGGAAGATGATCTGGCGCTCCGGCTCGCAGAGGCGGTGCATGACCCCGGCCTCGACGTACTGGGGGTGGCGCTGCACCACCGGCCCCAGCGCCTCGAACACCTCGGACACCGCCTGGTGGAACTCGGCCTCGCCGGGGTTGCGCGCGAACACTTCGTCGCGCAGGGTCTCCAGAGACTCATTCATGGTGTCCTCCTCGGACGTCGGGGTAGAGACGCCCCGCGGTGCCCCCGCCGTGGCGCGCCGCGGTCGGAGGAGGCCGCGGTGCCTGACGCCCATCCTGACAGGGAGTGCGCTCTGTTGCCGAAATGAGACGCGGGCCACCCCGGGCCCCGCGTTCGGCTCAGCGCGGCGGCGCCGCCTCGGTGTCGATGCTGGCCTGCTGGCTCTCGCTGTAGCGCGGGCCCGCCACGGTCGCGTCGTTGACGAGGTCGTCCAGCCGGGCGACGTCGGCCGGGGTCAGCCGCACCTCGTGCGCGCCCCGGTCCTCGAGCCAGTGCTCCCACGAGGTGGTGCCCGGGATCGCCAGGACGTCCTTGCCCTGGGCCAGGACCCAGGCGACGGCGAGCCCCGCCGTGCTCGTCCCGAGCCGGACGGCCTCGGCCGAGAGCGCCTCGCGCAGCGTCAGGTTGGCCTCGTAGTGGCCCTCGGCGAAGCGGGGCAGCCGGTGCCGCAGATCTCCCGCGTCCAGCCCGCCCAGCCGCGGCGGCGCGTCCGTGAGCAGGCCGCGGCTGACGGGGGAGAAGGCCACGAAGGCGGTCCCATGGCGGCGGCACGCCTCGAGCACGCCCCACTCGGGGTTGCGGGTGGCGAGGGAGTACTCGGACTGCACGGCCGCGATCGGGTGGACGGCCACGGCCCGGGTCAGGGTGACGGCCGAGACCTCGGACAGGCCGATCGCCCCGATCTTGCCCTCCGTGACGGCCTCTGCGAGCGCCCCCACGGACTCCTCGACGGGGACCTCCGGGTCCAGCCGGTGCAGGTAGTACAGGTCGATCCGGTCCTGGCCGAGCCGGCTCAGGGAGGCGTCCACGTGCGCGCGCAGCGTCTCCGGGCGGCCGTCGATCCGCCGCTGCCCGTCCCGCACGAGCCCGCCCTTGGAGGCGAGCAGCACGCGCTCGCGGACGCCCGACCCCGCCCGGGCGAGCGCGCGCCCCACGAGCTCCTCACTGCGGCCGCCGCCGTAGAGGGTGGCGGTGTCCAGGTGGTCGGTGCCGTCCTCCAGCACGCGGGTGAGCAGGTCGACGGCGGCGTCGTCGTCGAGGAATCCGGAGTAGCCGTGCACGATGTTCATGCATCCGAGGCCGACGGGGTGCACGTCCTTGCCGGCGAGGCGGCGGGGCTCGGCGGGATCGGGCAGGGGGCCAGGCTCGGCGGGGCGGGCATGCGGGGTGGCGTCCATGCCCGCCACCCTAGCCACGACTCCGGACACGACACCCGGGCGCCCGTCCGGCGTCCGGCCCGTCGTCCGCCCCGGGGTTCAGCCGAACACGCGCGCGGCCAGCAGCGCCGGCGCCGTCAGCAGCCGGCGGGCCAGCTCCACGCGGCGGCGCTCCTGCACCGCGATCGCCTTCTCGTAGTAGCCCATGAGCTGCTCGCACAGCACCGGCCAGGTCCGGCCCTGCACCGACGCCCACGCCGCGTCGGCGAACGCGGCCCGCTTGACGTCGTCGTACACGAGGTCCGCGACGTGGCGGCGCAGCTCGTCCAGCTCGCCGGGCGGGTAGAGCCAGCCGGTGCGGGAGGCGTCCACGATGTCGAGGGGGCCGCCGCGGCCGACGGCGACGACGGGCACGCCCGAGGCCATCGCCTCCTGCAGCGTCTGGCCGAAGGTGTCGGACTCGCCGGGGTGCACGAACAGGTCCAGGCTGGCCACGTGGCGCGCGAGGTCCTCGCCCCCCTGGAAGCCGGCGAAGTGCGCGCCGGGCAGCTCCCGCTCGAGCTGTTCGCGCAGCGGCCCGGAGCCGATGACCACGAGGCGGGTGCCCGGCAGGTCCGAGAGCACCCGCAGGTCCCCGACCTGCTTCTCGTGCGCCAGCCGCCCCACGAAGCCCACGAGCTTCTCGCCGTTCGGGGCGAGCTCGGCGCGCAGCGCCTCGTCCCGCTTGGCGGGATGGAATCGGCGGGAGTCGACGCCGCGGCCCCACAGGTGCACGCGTCGCACCCCCTGGCGGTGCAGCTGCCGGACGGTGAACGACGACGGCGCGAGCGTCAGCGTGGCCATGTTGTGCAGGCGCGCCACGTGGCTCCACAGGACGTCCTCCAGCCACGGGGCGCCGTACCGGGCCGCGTAGCCGGGGACCTCGGTCTGGTAGACGGCCACGGAGGGGATGCCGAGCTCCTCGGCCGCCTGCACCGCGCGCCAGCCCAGCACGAAGGGGGAGGCGATGTGCACCACGTCCGGGGCGAAGTCGGCGAGCATGCCGCGCAGCCGGCCCACCGTGCCGGCGGCCACCCGCACGGAGGTGTACCCGGTCAGGGGCACGGAGGGCAGGGTGCGCACGGGGAAGCCCTCGACCTCGCGGGGGGCCTCACCGGCGCCCGCGCGTTGGGTCCACCCGGCGGACCACGAGGCGGCCGGGGCGACCACCATCGCCTCGTCGCCCCGTTCCCGCAGGTGCCGCAGCACCTGGAGGATGGAGTTGGTGACCCCGTTCATATGGGGCAGGAACGATTCGGCGACCACGACGACACGCACGTGGCCGACGCTAAGGACCCCGGACCACGGCCGGGACACCCGCCGACGACGGCCCGGTGACCCCGCGGTGAACTCTCGGGGCGCGTGACGGTCGTCGCACCGGCCCGCGCGGCCCGCCCCCGTCCAGGCGCCGCCTGGAGTCGAGTGGCACCATGGACGGGTGAGTTCCCGCCCCGCTGCGCCCCGTCTGTTGCGCCCCGTCCCCCTGCCGCTGTGGCTGCAGGGGGTGGTCGAGGCGCTCGTCACGGCGATGATCAGCCTGCTGGCGGTCATGGTCCCCACCCTCGCGGTGTGGGCCACGGGCGGGTTCGAGCGGCCGACCATCGAGGGCGCCGTCCAGGTGGGCGGCGTCCTGTGGCTGGCCCTGCACGCGGTGCCCGTCACCGTGGCCACGGCCATGCCCACCGCGCCGGATCACCTCATCACCGGCACGGCGTGGCTCGTGCCGTGGGGCCTGACCCTGGTCCCGCTCGCGCTGTCCTGGCGGGCCGGCCGGCGCCTGGCCCGCGCGTCCTACCGGGACCAGGCGTGGCAGGCCTTCGTGGGCGCGGTGGGGGCCTACGCCCTGGTGGGGCTGGCCGTGGCGTTCCTGCCCGGCACGGACGAGCTGACGGCCCACCCCGCCCCGGCGGCGCTGCTGCCCGCCCTGCTCTTCGGCGTCGCCGCCCTCGCGGGGGCGCGGCGCGAGGCCGGCACCTGGGCGCACCTGATCGGCCTGGACCTCACGGAGCGGATCTCGCGGCGCTCGCAGTACGAACGCTGGGCCGGCTCGTACGCGTGGTCCGTGGTGCGCGCCGCGGCCGTCGCCGTGCTCGCCCTGACGGGCCTGAACGCGCTGCTCGTGGCGGGGCGGCTGGCCGTCGAGTGGGCCGCCGTCGTCACCGTGGCCCAGGCGATCGGGGGCGGCCCGCTGGGCGGCCTGCTGGTGGCGCTGCTGCAGATCGGCTGGCTGCCCACGTTCACCGCGTGGTCGATCGCGTGGACGGCGGGCCCGGGGTTCTCCGTGGGCGCGGACAGCCTCTACTCCGTGTTCGGCGCGACGCCGGCCACCGCGCCTGCCCTCCCGGTGCTGGGTGCGCTGCCCGTGACGTGGTCGCCGTGGCAGCTGCTCCTGCTGGCCGTGCCGATCGGCGCCGGCGCCGTGGCCGGCGTGTGGCTGCTGCGGGAGGGGGAGAACCACCTCGACGACTGGCTGCACACCCGTCACGGCAGCCGCGCGGTGTCCCTGACGCTGTCCACGCTGGCCCTGGCCGTGCTCACCGGACTGCTCGCCGGGCTGCTGCTGCTCGTGCCGCTGGCCCTCACCTCCGGGACGCTCGGGCTCGGCACGCTGACGGACATCGGCCCCCACGTCTGGGCGGTGTCCGCCGCCGTCGCCGGGTGGGTCGCGCTGGGCTGCGCGGCCGGCTACCTCACCGCCCTGGCCGTGGCCGGGCACCGGGACGGGACGACGACGGTGCCGCGGTCCGGCGACCGCGCCTCGGGCCTGCGCGACCGGCCGTCCCCGCGCCGGGCGCGGGACTGACGCCCGCGGCTCAGGGCCGCAGCTGGGGCACCCCCGTGCGCTCCTCCACCTGACGGGTGAACTCGTCCGCGCACGCCTGCTGCGCCCGCACGGTGAGCGCGGAGGCGCCGCACTGCTCGAGCTGGACCGTCGCGTCCCACGCGAGCAGCGGCAGCGCCGCCGTCGTCATGCCCATCAGCGCCATCGCCATGCCGGCGGACGCCACCGCGCGGGGCAGCCCCGAGCGCTCGGCGCCGCGGCTCGTGACCCACACGCGCACGCCGAGCACGAGGGCGACCAGCCCCAGCGCGAGGGCGATCAGCTTCCACGGCAGCACGAGGGAGAAGGAGAGCAGCATCCCCAGCAGCGCCACGGACTGCCACAGCAGGGCACGGCCGGTGCGGACGCGGCCGGGGTCCGGGGCGCCCTGCGGCGGGCGGGGCGGGGAGGAGGGAACGGGGGCGGACACCCCCTCACCCTACGATGGGCGCATGCGCATCGTTGCCCTCGTCTCCGGTTCCGGCACCAACCTGCAGGCCGTCCTCGACGCCGTCGCCTCCGGCGCCCTGGACGTGGAGATCGCCGCGGTGGGCGCCGACGTCGCCGACGCCGGCGGCCTGGAGCGTGCCCGCGCCCACGGGATCGAGACGTTCGTGGTGTCCCCGAAGGACCACGCGGACCGGCGCGCGTGGGACGAGGCGCTTGCGGACGCCGTCGCCGCCTACGCGCCGGACTGGGTCGTGTGCTCCGGGTTCATGCGGATCCTGGGCGCCCCGCTGCTCGAGCGGTTCGACGGCCGCATCCTCAACACCCACCCGGCCCTGCTGCCCTCCTTCCCGGGGGCCCACGGCGTCCGGGACGCGCTGGCGCACGGGGTGAAGGTCACCGGCTGCACCGTGCACGTGGTGGACGCGGGCGTGGACACCGGCCCGATCCTCGCCCAGGCCGCGGTGCCCGTGCTGGACACGGACACCGAGGCCGAGCTGCACGAGCGCATCAAGGTCCAGGAGCGGGCCCTGCTGCTGCGCGTGCTCGGCGAGCTCAGTCGGCGCTGACCTCGAGGGCGCGGCCGCGGGTCTCCGGGGCCAGCGCCAGCATCGCCGCGCAGGCCAGGACCACGAGCCCGCCGGTGACGGCGAACGCCCCCGGCAGCCCGAGGGCGGGGACCAGCATGCCCACGAAGAGCAGCGGACCCAGGCCCGCGCCCACCCGCGAGGCCGCCGACGCCCAGCCGAAGCCGGAGGCGCGCAGTGTCGTCGGGTACAGCTCGGAGACGTACGTGTAGAGCACCGGGATCGCGACCTGCACCACGAAGCCGAACGCCAGCACGAGCGGCAGCACCGCGGCGGGCACGTCCAGCACGCTCGCCAGCCAGACGGTCAGGGCGCTCGCGACGACGGCGCTGACGGCCAGCAGCCAGCGGCGGCCGGTGACCTCGATCAGCGCGGTGGCCACGACCACGCCGAGCAGGCCGGCCGCGGCCATGCCGGAGGTCATGATGAAGGCGCGGCCCTCCGCGTAGCCGGCGTCGATGAGGAACGTCGGCAGCCACTGCAGCGCGATGTAGTAGACGAGCATGATGGCCACGAACAGGGCCCAGGCGACCGCGGTGATGCGCGGGGAGAACCGCCAGACCGCGGCGAGCTGCGCGCCGACGCCGCCGGAGCGGGCCGGCTCGGCCGGGGGCATCGTGTAGGGCCGGCGAGGCGCGCCGGTGGCCGCCACCATGCGGTCGATGACGGCGCGGGCCTGTGCCTCGCGGCCCCGGCTCATCAGGAACAGCGGGGACTCGGGGATGCCCAGGCGCACGACGAACACGAGCAGGGCCGGCAGGACCATGGCCAGCAGGGGCAGGCGCCAGTCGCCCCACGTGCCCACGAGCCAGGCGGAGACGAGGCCGCACAGCGCGGCGCCGACGGGCCACCAGCCGTCCATCGCGGCCAGGACGCGACCGCGCAGCCGGCGCGGGGTGAACTCGCCCACGAGCGCGTAGTCCACGGGGATCGTGCCGCCCAGGCCCATGCCGGCCACGAACCGGAACAGCGCGAACCACAGCAGGGAGTCGGTCAGCGCGCCTGCGATCGTGAACACGGAGAAGATCGCCAGCGTCCACGCGAACGCCGCCTTGCGGCCGATGCGGTCCGCGATGGTGCCCCACAGGAACGCGCCCACGGCCATGCCGATGAGGTTGGCGGTGCCGATCCACGCGGCGTCGGCCTTGTCCAGGGCCCACTCCTCGCGCAGCAGCGGGATCATCACGCCGTTGAGCGTGACGTCCCACGCGTCGAACATGAAGCCCAGGCCGCCGATCAGGAAGATGCGGCCCTGGACGGACCAGCGCCACGGCAGCTCCTGGACGACCGCCTCACCGGTGGGCAGGGCGGCGTCGGGGGCGACGACGTCGGGCGCGGGCCCGGGGTGCGCGCCGTCGGCGCTGGGGCGGGGCGGGGTGGCGGAGGACATGGTCGGCTCCCGTTCGTCGGGTGGAGTGGGGGGCGGTCCGTCACGCGGACGCCTGGGCCATTATGCGGCCCGGCCTATGCTGGAGGACACCCGGACCCCCTCGAAGGAGCGCCCCCTCGTGACCTCTGCCCAGCCCACCACCACCGTCCTGGACACGGTGCCCCTGAAGCGGGCCCTGATCTCCGTGTACGACAAGACCGGCCTCGAGGAGCTCGCCACCGGGCTCCACGCCGCGGGCGTGCAGATCGTCTCGACCGGCTCCACCGCCCAGCGCATCGCCGCCGCCGGCGTCCCCGTCACCGAGGTCGCCGAGGTCACCGGGTTCCAGGAGTGCCTGGACGGCCGCGTGAAGACGCTGCACCCGCGCGTGCACGCGGGCATCCTGGCGGACCGTCGTCGCGAGGACCACGTGACCCAGCTGCGCGCGCTCGAGGTGGAGCCGTTCGACCTCGTCGTCGTGAACCTCTACCCGTTCGTGGACACCGTGAACTCGGGCGCCGCGGAGGACGCCGTCGTCGAGCAGATCGACATCGGCGGGCCGTCCATGGTGCGCGCGGCGGCGAAGAACCACGCGTCCGTGGCGATCGTCGTGGACCCGGCCCGCTACGGCGAGGTCGTCCAGGCCGCGCAGTCCGGCGGCTTCGACCTGCGTGCCCGCCGGCGCCTGGCCGCCCTGGCCTTCGCCCACACCGCGGCGTACGACAACGCCGTGGCCGCCTGGACCGCCGCCCACTTCGGCGAGGACACGCACGCCGACGAGATCCCCGTGTTCCCGCCCTACGCCGGCTTCTCCCTCGAGCGCGCGCAGATCCTGCGCTACGGCGAGAACCCGCACCAGCCCGCGGCGCTGTACCTGGACTCCTCGGCGGCCCCCGGCATCGCGCAGGCCGAGCTGCTGCACGGCAAGCCGATGAGCTACAACAACTACGTGGACGCCGACGCCGCGGTGCGCGCCGCCTTCGACCACCCGGTCCCGGCCGTGGCGATCGTCAAGCACGCCAACCCGTGCGGCGTGGCCGTCACGGACGAGGGCACGGACATCGCGCAGGCGCACGCCAAGGCCCACGCGTGCGACCCGGTCTCCGCGTTCGGCGGCGTGATCGCGGCCAACCGCCCCGTCACCGCCGCCATGGCCGCCCAGGTGAAGGACGTGTTCACGGAGGTCGTCGTGGCCCCGGCGTTCGAGCCCGAGGCCCTGGAGATCCTCTCCGCCAAGAAGAACCTGCGCCTGCTGAGCCTGCCCGAGGGCTTCCTGCGGGACGCCGTGGAGGCCAAGCAGGTCTCCGGCGGCATGCTGCTGCAGATCGCGGACGCGGTGGACGCGGACGGCGACGACCCGGCCACCTGGACCCTCGCCGCCGGCCCCGCCGCCGACGAGGCCGTCCTGGCTGACCTGGCCTTCGCGTGGCGCGCCGTGCGCGCGGCCAAGTCCAACGCCGTGCTGCTGGCCCACGACGGCGCCACGGTGGGCGTGGGCATGGGCCAGGTCAACCGCCTCGACTCCTGCCGCCTGGCCGTCGAGCGCGCCAACACCCTGGGCGCCGCGCAGACCGGCGGGCAGGACGTGAGCAGCGCCGGCGGCGCCGAGAACGTCTCCGGGGAGGGCGCCCCCGAGCGGGCCCGCGGCTCCGTGGCCGCCTCGGACGCGTTCTTCCCGTTCGCGGACGGGCTGCAGATCCTCATCGACGCCGGCGTGAAGGCCGTCGTCCAGCCGGGCGGCTCCGTCCGGGACGAGGAGGTCGTGGCCGCGGCCGAGGCCGCCGGCGTGACCCTGTACCTGACCGGGGCGCGCCACTTCTTCCACGGCTGAGCGCGGCGCGCCGCTGCCGGACGGGGGCCCGGACCGGGCCCCCGCGACCCCCAGGAGGTGACGAGGCGATGACCCGCCGCGAGGTTGAGAGCGTCGAGGACCGCATCCGCGAGCACCTGCGCAGGGACGACCTCGACAGCGCGGTCGAGCTGCTGCGCGCGCTGTCTCCGGGCGACGCGCTCGAACTGCTCGACCGCTCCGAGCCGCGCATGGTCCCCGTGCTGTTCCGGCTCCTGGACAAGTCGACGGCGGTCCACGTCTTCGCGGCGATGGAGACGGGCCAGCAGTCCGACCTGGTGCGCCAGCTCCAGGACGGTCAGGTCCAGGACCTCTTCGCCGAGCTGCGGGTCTCGGGCCAGGCCCGGCTGCTCGACGAGATGCCGGCCACCGTGGCCCGGAAGATGCTCGCCGGGCTCGACGCCGAGGCGCGCGGCGAGGTCGGTCGGCTCCTGGGCTACCCGGCGGACTCGGTGGGCCGCCGGCTGCGCATGGCGCCGGTGCGTCTGCGCGAGGACTGGACCGTGGCCGTGGCCCTGGAGAACCTCCGGGACCACGGCGGCCGGGAGCAGGCCGCCATCGTCTCCGTGCCGGTGGTGAGCCCGCAGGCGCGCCTGACCGGCGTCGTGGACGTCTCCGTCCTGGTCACGCAGCCGCTCGACGCGCGGGTCTCGGAGATCATGCGGGAACCGGTGTCCGCGGTCGCCACCGAGGACGCCGAGGAGGTGGCCCGGCTCTGTGCGGACCGCCGCCTGTGGACGGTCCCCGTGACGGACTCGGAGGGGCGCCTGATCGGCGTGTTCACCGTGGCCGACGCCCTCGAGGTCCTCGACGAGGAGTCGACGGAGGACGCGGCGCGCGCCGGTGGTGTGGAGCCCCTCGGCCGGCCCTATTTGGCGACCTCCGTGCTGGCGCTGATGCGCTCGCGCATCACGTGGCTGCTCGTGCTCGCGGTCGGCGCCACCCTCACCGTGCAGGTGCTCGGCGTCTTCGAGGACACGCTCGAGGAGATGGTCGTCCTCTCCCTGTTCATCCCGCTGATCATCGGCACCGGCGGCAACACGGGCAACCAGGCGGCCACCACGGTCACCCGGGCGCTCGCCCTCGACGACGTCCGGCCCCGCGACGCGCCGCGCGTGATGTTCCGCGAGCTGCGTGTCGGCATGGCCCTGGGCGGGTGCATCGGCCTGCTGGGCCTCGTGATCGCCGGGCTCGTGTTCTCGTGGCCCGTCGGTCTCGTGATCGGGGCGACGCTGTTCACCGTGTGCTCCTTCGCCGCCACCGTCGGCGGTCTCATGCCGTTGGCGGCCCGCACGATCGGCGCCGACCCCGCCGTGTTCTCGAACCCGTTCATCTCGACGCTCGTGGACGCCCTCGGCCTGGTCGTCTACTTCTTCATCGCCCAGGCCGTGCTCGGCATCTGAGCCGGCCACGACCCACGACGCCGTCGTCGGAGGGCGCCCCCTCCGACCCGACGTCCCCCCTGGTACCCGGGCGATCCCTCCCGGCCCGGCGAGGGCACCGGCGACGGCCGGGGGCGCTGACGCCGAGCCACACACGGTGTGGCGCGTCCGAGACGCCGGGTAGATTGGCGGCGAGTCACCCGTTCCCTGCCGACGAGGGCCGCGTCTCGAGTGCGGCCAGAAGGAGAGATCATCCGCATGTCGAAGATCATCTACACGCTCACGGACGAGGCGCCCATGCTGGCCACCGCGTCGCTGCTGCCGATCGTGCGCGCCTACGCGGGCACCGCCGGCGTGGAGCTGGAGACCCGTGACATCTCGCTGGCCGGCCGCATCCTCGCCGCGTTCAAGGACGTCCTGCCCGAGGAGCAGCGCACCGCGGACGCCCTCGCCGAGCTCGGCGAGCTCGTGAAGTCCCCCGAGGCGAACGTCATCAAGCTGCCGAACATCTCCGCCTCCGTGCCGCAGCTGCGCGCCGCGATCAAGGAGCTGCAGGCGGACGGCTACGCGCTGCCGGAGTACCCGGACGAGCCGAAGACCGACGAGGAGAAGGACGCGAAGGCGCGCTACGACTCGGTCAAGGGCTCCGCCGTGAACCCGGTGCTGCGCGAGGGCAACTCGGACCGCCGCGCCCCGAAGGCCGTGAAGGCGTACGCCAAGCGCTTCCCCCACTCGATGGGCGAGTGGACCCCGGACTCCAAGACCGCCGTCGCCACCATGGGCGCGGACGACTTCCGCGCCAATGAGCAGTCCGTGACCCTGCCGGCCGCCGACGTGCTGACGATCGAGTTCACCGACGAGGACGGGGAGACCACCGTGCTCAAGGAGGGCCTGAAGGTCCTCAAGGGCGAGGTCGTGGACGGCACGTTCATGTCCGCCAAGGCCCTGGACGCGTTCCTCGCCGAGCAGGTCAAGCGCGCCAAGGAGGAGGGCATCCTCTTCTCCGCGCACCTGAAGGCCACCATGATGAAGGTCTCCGACCCGGTGATCTTCGGCCACGTCGTGAAGGCCTACTTCTCCGAGCTGTTCGAGAAGTACGGCGAGCAGCTGGCCGCCGCCGGCCTGTCCGCGAACAACGGCCTCGCCGCGATCGAGGGCGGCCTGGACAAGCTCGACGCCGAGACCGCCGAGGGTGTGCGCGCCGCCATCGCCGCCGCCTACGAGAACGGCCCGGACGTGGCCATGGTGAACTCCGCCAAGGGCATCACCAACCTCCACGTGCCCTCCGACGTGATCGTGGACGCCTCCATGCCCGCCATGATCCGCAACTCCGGCCGCATGTGGAACAAGCACGACCAGACCCAGGACACCCTGGCCGTCATCCCGGACTCCTCCTACGCCGGCGTCTTCCAGGCCGTGATCGACGACTGCAAGGCCAACGGCGCCTACGACCCCACCACCATGGGCACCGTCCCGAACGTGGGCCTCATGGCGCAGAAGGCCGAGGAGTACGGCTCGCACGACAAGACGTTCATCATGGACGCCGCGGGCACCGTGGCCGTGAAGAACTCCGCCGGGGAGACCCTGCTCTCCCACGACGTCGAGGCCGGCGACATCTGGCGCGCCTGCCAGACCAAGGACGTCCCGGTGCGCGACTGGGTGAAGCTGGCCGTGACCCGCGCCCGCGCGTCCCAGACCCCGGCCGTGTTCTGGCTGGACGAGACCCGCGCCCACGACCGCGAGCTCATCAAGAAGGTCGAGGAGTACCTCAAGGAGCACGACACCGAGGACCTGGACATCCGCATCCTCTCCCCGGTCGAGGCCGCCAAGCTCTCGGTGGAGCGCATCCGCCGCGGCGAGGACACCATCTCCGTGACCGGCAACGTGCTGCGTGACTACAACACGGACCTGTTCCCGATCCTCGAGCTGGGCACCTCCGCGAAGATGCTCTCGGTCGTCCCGCTGCTCAACGGCGGCGGCCTGTTCGAGACCGGTGCGGGCGGCTCCGCGCCGAAGCACGTGCAGCAGCTGGTGGAGGAGAACCACCTGCGCTGGGACTCCCTGGGTGAGTTCCTCGCGCTGGCCGTGTCCTTCGAGCACGAGGCGGTCGCGAACGAGAACCACCGCGCGCGGGTCCTGGCGGACACCCTGGACGCCGCCACCGGCACCCTGCTGATCGAGGGCAAGTCCCCGAAGCGCAAGGTCGGCGAGCTGGACAACCGCGGCAGCCACTTCTACCTGGCGCTGTACTGGGCCCGCGAGCTGGCGAAGCAGACCGAGGACGCCGAGCTGGCGGCCGCGGCGAAGCCGGTCGCCGAGGAGCTGGAGGCCCAGGAGGAGACCATCCTGGCCGAGCTCAACGGCGTGCAGGGCTCCCCGGTGGACCTGGGCGGCTACTACTGGCCGGAGCTGGAGAAGGTCACCTCGGTGATGCGTCCGTCCGCGACGCTCAACGCGATCGTGGACAAGCTCTCCGTCTGAGCGACTGAGCGACTGAGCGGCTGAGCGCCGGGGGCCGGGTCGCGTGCGTGGAGCGCGCGGCCCGGCCCCTTCTCGTGTCCGCAACGCGGGTTGAGTTGTCACGGGTGTGCGTGCCCGGGACCCGTGACAACTCAACCGACGTTGCCGTGGGGAGGGGCCGGTCAGCCCGCGCGCGCCGCCTCGTGGGCCAGCAGGGCCTGCTTCGCGGCGGTGCCGTAGAGGTAGTGGCCGGCGGCGCCGTCGGCGCGCACCACGCGGTGGCAGGGCACGACGACGGCCACCAGGTTGGCGGCGCACGCCCCGCCGGCGGCACGCACGGCCCGCGGGGCCCCGCACCGCTCGGCCAGGCCGCCGTAGGTGGCGGGGGAGCCGGGGGCGATGCCGCGCAGCTCCCGCCACGCCCGCTGCCGGAACGCGGTGCCCGGCTGGGCGACGTCGAGGGCGTCCAGCGCGGCCACGTCCCCCGCGGTGTAGGCGGCCAGGGCGTCGGCGACGGGCTGGGACACGCCCGGGCGCGGCTCCACGGGGCGCGGGTTCATCTCGCGGTCGGCGGTCTCCGGGTCCAGGGCCACGAGCCGGTCCATGAGCGTCTCGAGGAGGCGCCCGATCGCGGCGGCGGGGGGCTCCGAGTCCCCCGGCACGGCCACGCCGGAGGCGCGCACCGTCTGATCCTCGGGGGAGAAGACGGCCACGAGGGTCAGCTCGGTGGCGGGCAGGGCGGCGGCGGTCCAGCGCAGCTCGGGAAGCAGGTCCATCCCCTCATTGTCCTGCACGGCCCGGCCCGGACAGGTGTTCGCCCGTCCGCTCCCTGTGTCAGGCTGGCGTCCATGACCGAGATCACCGTCTTCGAGCACCGCACCCTCCTGCGCCACCCGCGTGAGGTCGTCTTCCGCTGGCTGGAGAACCCCGGCGCGCTGGAGCGGCTCACCCCGCCCTTCGCCGGCGAGGTGGTCCAGGGACCCACGGACGGCCTCCGCGTGGGCTCCGAGTCGCGGCTGCGCATCCAGGCCCCGGGGGCGGCCGGCCTGTTCGCCGGCGCGGCCCACGGGATGCTCACGGGCCTGCTGCCGGACGCCGTCGCCTCCCGCCTGCCCGGTGGGGCGGCACCCGCGGTGCCGTGGCGGGCCCGCCACACGGCCTACGAGGAGGGCCGCATGTTCCGGGACGAGATGGTCTCCGGCCCTCTCGCCTCCTGGCGGCACACGCACCTGCTCGACGACGCTGCGCCCGGTGAGGCGGACACGGCGGACGGCCGGCGGGGCACGGTCGTGACGGACCACATCGAGTACGCCCTGCCGGGGGAGTCCCTGGTGTCCCGCGTGCCCGGTCTGGGCGCCGCGGCCTCGCGCCGCACCCACGAGGCCTTCGAGGCGGAGCTGGGCCGCCAGTTCGCCTATCGGGCCCGCGTGATGGCCGATGACCTGGACTTCCACGCCGCCCATCCCGGCCCCCTCGTCGGCGGGCCGGCTCGCACGGTCGCCGTGACGGGGTCCGGCGGACTGATCGGCCGGCAGCTCTGTGCCCTGCTCACCACCGGCGGCCACCGCGTCATCCGGCTCGTGCGGAGCCCGAAGAAGGCCGGCGCGCTGGACGCGGCGCTGTGGGACCCCGGCCGGGAGACCGTGGACGAGGACGCCCTGGCCGAGGCCGACGTCGTCGTGAACCTGGCGGGCGAGCCCATCGCCGGCCGGTTCTCGGACGCGCACAAGGAGGCCGTGCACGACTCGCGCGTACGCGGCACGCGCACCCTCGTGGACGCGCTCGCCCGGATCGCCGCACGGGAGGGGGACGACGCGCGGGCGCGGGCGCTCGTGAACGGCTCGGCGATCGGGTACTACGGGGCGGACGCGGGCACGGGCCCGTTCGGCAGCGGCCTCGTCGAGGATCTGGAGCCCGGGGACGACTTCCTCGCCGAGGTCGTCGCGGACTGGGAGGCCGAGGCCCGACGCGCCGAGACGTCCGGCATCCGGGTCGCGATGCTGCGGACCGGCGTGGTGCTGAGCCCGGCCGGGGGCATGCTGCAGCAGGTGCTGCCGCTGTTCCTCGCGGGTGTCGGCGGCCCGGTCGCGACCTCAGGCGGGGAGAGCCACGACGGCAGCCCGTGGCTGAGCTGGATCGGCGCGGATGACATCGCGGGGGCCTTCGCCCACGCGGTGCTCGACGACGGCGTCACCGGCCCGGTGAACGCGGTGGCTCCCGAGCCGGTCACGGCCCGGGAGTTCGCCACCGTGCTCGGGCGGGTGCTGCGCCGGCCCGCGGTCATCCCGGTGCCCGAGGCCGGGCCGCGCCTGCTGCTGGGCGAGGAGGGCCGGGTGGAGACCGTCGCGGCCGACCAGAAGGTCCTGGCGGACCGGCTGGTCGCCTCCGGCTACGAGATGCGCGACCCCGAATTGGAGGGCGCGTTGCGCCACGTCCTCGGGCGGTGACGGGGGTGGGGGCAGCGTCCCACGGGGACGCTGCCCCCGCGGGTCGTCAGTCCTGCAGCGCGCCGGTCTCCCGGATGAGCTGGCCCAGCGCGGTGAACGCGTCGCGGGCCAGCGCCTCCCACAGGGCCAGGGCCAGCTGGGGGAAGCCCTCCTGGAGCGCGACCATCACCTGGGCGGTGAGGACTCGCGTCGTCACCGGCCCGCGCGCGCGGACGGTGGAGGGCTGGCGGCCGGGCTGGCCGAGGGCCATCTCGCCGAACGTCATCCCCGGGGTGAGCAGGGTGCGGCGCACGCGGCGGCTGCCCGTGCCCTGACCCGAGAGCTCCACGGTGCCGGAGACGATCACGTAGATGCCGCCGAACGGCTGGCCGGCGCGGCGGATGATCTGGCCGTCCGAGTAGACCCGCTCGTCCATCATGGACTCGAGCAGGCGCGCGTCGTCTGCGGAGAGGTGCTGCAGCAGGGGTGCCACGGCCGCCTCCTGGGCGTCCCGCGGCAGCAGGTGGGGGGCGTGGCGGGAGAGCAGCCGCTGCTCGGCCCACTGGGCGGCCCGCGAGCGGGAGTCGAAGAACACGAACTGTGCGCCCTCGGCGGCGGGATCCACCCCCTCGGCCTCATCCTGCAGCGGCTCGGGCAGGTCCACCTCCACGGACTCCTCGACGGCCGCCATCAGCTCCTTCATCTCCGCGGCGTCCCTGTCCACGACGACGACGTCGAGCCCGTTGCCCAGCGCGCGGGCGAACCACTGGGCCACCAGCAGCCGGGCCGGACGGGAGATGGAGCTGACCGAGCGCATGTCCACCACGAGCGTCTCGAGGACCTCGGGCAGACCACGGCTGACGCGGGCGATCGCGTCCACCTGGCTGAAGCCGAGGTGACCGCCCAGCTCCATGACGTGCACGGTGTCCGCGAACCGCCCGAGCGCCTCGAGGACGACGGCGCTGCGCACCGTGCCCGAAGGCGCCTGATCGATCCGGTAGTGGGTGCGCAGGGCCGCCCGCGGGGAGCCGGTGACCACCGACGGGTGCAGCTCGAAGTCCTCGACGAGGGTCCGCAGGGCGGCCATCGCCGCGGCGCCGAGCCCGTTCTCGTCCGTCGTGTCCGACTGCAGCGCCAGACCGAGGTGGCCCGGCACCACCACGAGCACCGTGCCGCCGCGCGTCGACGCCCAGCCGGGCTGGCCGACGTCGTATGCCCACCGGGAGTCCCGGGTGTCCATGCCGCAGGAGTCCATCACGGAGAGCACACCGCGGACCGTCTCCTCGCTCAGCACCCGGTCCCCGGTGACGGGGTGGACACCGCCGTGCGCGAGGGTGCCGGCGAGCAGGGCGAGGTCCTCCACGGTCACGGCGGCGGCACGCACCGTGGCGATGTCCTCGAGCAGCGTCTCGGGGTCGGCGTCCAGGGTGTCGAGGGACTTCATCAGCCACGCAGCCGACCGGGTGTGATGCTGGGCGCGGTTCTCCGCACGCGCGGCCGACTCCGTGACGGTGACCTCGCGGTCGAACAGTGCGGAGAGCAGCTGCATCATGCGCGCGGTGCGGTCGCGGCCACCGCGGCCCTTCACCAGGGAGGCCGTGGCCACCGCGCCCGCGTTCTGGAGCGGGTTGTGCGGCAGGCCCGTGACGGCGTCCACCTCGACCCGGTGGTCCATGTCCCGCACGGGGGCGGCGCCCACGCGCTCGCCCACCCGCACCGCGCCGAGGTCCTCGAGGGCCTGCGCGTGGAACAGGGGAGAGGCGAGCGTGGCGAGCGGCACGGGCGTCATGGATCCGGAGACGTAGCGGTGCCCGTCCACCATGAGCATCGCGACGCCCAGCCCGTCCGGGACCTCCCCCTCACCCGCGTGGGCCGACGTGAGGCGATCGAGGTGCTCCTGGACGGGTGTGGTCATGGGTCACAGCCTAGTCAGTGGGGCGGCCCCGGGACAGCGCGACGGAGGCGGGCACAATGGGTCCCGATGCCCACCCCCGTCGATCCCGTCTCCGTCCCCGCCTGCCTCTCCGCCGCTCTGGGCCGCCTCAGCACCGGCCTGACGTTCGCCGCCGCCCTGCCCGAGCTCGAAGACGCACTGGACGCGCGCGGGGCGGCCGTCGTCGAGGCGCCCCCGGGCACGGGCAAGACCACCGTGGTCCCGCCCGCGCTCGCGGTCCGGCTCGCGGACCACGGCGGCGGGCGCGTCCTGGTCACGCAGCCGCGGCGGGTCGCGGTGCGCGCGGCCTGGCGGCGGCTGCGCACGGCGGTGCTGGCCGCCGCGGCCGACGTGCTGCCCGGCGCCGACCCCGACGCGCAGGCTCGGCTCGCGGACGCCGCCGTCGGGTACGCCGTGCGCGGCGACGCGGTGGGCGGCGGGGCCTCGGCCGTCGAGTTCGTGACCCCGGGCCTGCTGCTGCGCCGCCTCCTCGCCGACCCCGGGCTCGATGGCGTGGACGCGGTGGTCCTGGACGAGGTCCACGAGCGGGATCTGGACACGGACGTGCTCTTCGCCCTCCTCGCCGACCTGCGGCAGCTGCGCCCCGAACTCGTGCTCGTGGCCATGTCCGCGACCGTGGACGCGGCGGCCCTGGCCGCCCGCTGGGCCCGCGGCATGGGGGAGGAGGCGCCCCTGCCCGTGGTCTCCACCCCGGCCGTGCTGCACCCGCTGCGCGAGGAGCACGCCCCGTTCCGCGGCCACCGCCTCACCGCCGAGGGCCGCGTGGACCGGGCCTTCTTCGACCACGTCGCGGCCACGGCCGCGCGCGCCCACGCCGAGGCGCTCGACGCCGACCCGACCGTGGACGCCCTCGTCTTCCTGCCCGGCGTGGCCGAGGTCGAGGCCGTCGCGGGGCGCGTCGCCGCGCTCGCCCCGGACACCGAGGTCCGCGTCCTGCACGGCCGCCAGGAACCCGCCGACCAGGACGCCGCGCTCGCGGGCCGCGCCGACCCCGCCGTGCCGCGCGTCGTCGTCGCGACGGCGGTCGCCGAGTCCTCGCTGACCGTGCCGGGGGTGCGCCTCGTCGTCGACTCGGGCCTGGCCCGCGAGCCGCGCCGGGACCGGGGGCGGGGCATGGCCGGGCTCGTCACCGTCCAGGCCTCGCGCGCGGCCGCCGGCCAGCGCGCGGGCCGCGCCGCCCGCCTCGGCCCCGGCACCGTGGTCCGCTGCCACACCGCTGCAGCCCTGGGCACCGCGCCCGCAGCCCCGACGCCGGCCCTCGCCGTCGTCGACCTCGCGCCGGTGGCCCTGGCGTTCACGGCGTGGGGCGCCCCGGGCGGCCGCGGGCTGACCCTGCCCGAGGATCCGCCGGCCGACGCGATGGCCGCCGCCGAGCGCACGCTCGCCTCCCTCGACGCGGTGGACGCGGACGGGCGCATCACCCCGCACGGCGCCGTCCTGGCCGAGCTGCCCCTGGACCCGCCGCTCGGCCACGCCCTCCTGCGCGCGGCACTGTGGACGGGGCCCCGCCCCGCGGCCGAGGCGACGGCGGCCCTCGCCCTGGACCTGCGCGCCCCCGGGGCCGACCTCGAGGCGCTGGTCGCGTCCGTGCGGGACGGCCGGCACCCGGAGGCAGGGCGCTGGCGTCGGGAGGCGGACCGACTGGAACGACTCGCCCGTCGGCACGCGCACCACTCCCTGGAGACGAGAGCGCCGGGAGAGCCCGGGCCCGAGGCGACGGCGGCCGCGCGCCGGCACCCCGCCGGCCTCGTGTCCGCCCTGGCCTTCCCCGCGTGGATCGCCCGACGCGCGGGGGAGGCGGGCGCGTACCTGCTCGCCTCCGGCACCCGCGCGGCCCTGCCCCGCGACGCCGCCGGCGGCGGCCTGGCGGGGCAGGAGTGGCTGGCCGTGGCCGAGGTCGCCCGTGTGGCCGGGGACGCGGCCGGCACGGGTGCCGCGATCCGCGCGACCGCGCCGATCGACCGGACGCTCGCCGAGCTCGCCGGCGCGGGCCTGCGGCGCACCGAGGACACCGCCGACTGGCGCGGGGACCGGCTCACCGGCCGCCGCGTGGACCGGCTGGGCGCGCTCGTGCTGGCGGAGACGCCGGCCCCCGTCGCCCCCGACGCCGCCGCGCAGGCCGTGCGCGCCGCACTCGCCGCCGACGGCCTCGCCCGGTTCGACCCGAGCGGTCGGACCGAACGCCTGCGCCGCCGGGTGCACCTGCTCCACCGCGTCCTCGGCGCCCCGTGGCCGGACCTCTCGGACGCGGCGCTGCCCGGCCTGGACGCGCTGGTCGACGGGCTTGCGGCCGACCTGGCCGCGGGGCGGTCCCTCGCACGCCTGGACGCCGAGGCGCTGCTGCGCGGCGCCCTGCCCTGGCCGGAGGCGGGCCGGCTGGACGAGCTCGCCCCCGAGCGCCTGCCCGTGCCGAGCGGGCGCGCCGTCGTCGTGGACTATCCGGCCGTCCACGAGGACACCCCGCCCGTGGTCGCCGCCAAGCTGCAGGAGTTCTTCGGGGCGCGTGTCACCCCCGCTGTCGCGGACGGTCGTGAGCCGGTGGTCCTGCACCTGCTCTCCCCGGCAGGTCGCCCGCTCGCCGTGACCGCCGACCTGCCCTCCTTCTGGGCCGGCCCCTACGCGCAGGTCCGCGCTGAGAACCGGGGGCGCTACCCCAAGCACCCGTGGCCCGAGGATCTCGCCGCCGCGGAGCCGACCGCCCGGACGAACCGCCGCGCCCGCTGAGAAAGGGGTCCGCGAAACGTGCAGGAATCGCTGTGATGCGTGATGATGGCCGTCACATCCGACTCGCATCGATTGAGGTTCCACTTGTGAGACACGACACGCGGGCACGTCAACGGCGCCGGGCCACGCTGGCCGGCGCCGTCGCCGCGGGCGCGCTGATCCTGGCCGGGTGTGCTCCGGCCGAGCAGACGCCCACCCTGACCTGGTACACCAACCCCGACGACGGCGGGCAGGCGAAGATCGCCGCCCAGTGCACCGACGCCGCGAACGGCCGGTACAGAGTCGAGACGTCCATGCTTCCGACGGACGCCGCCTCCCAGCGCGAGCAGCTGACCCGCCGCCTCGCCGCGGGCGACACGTCGATGGACATCATGTCCCTCGACCCGCCGTTCGTCCCCGAGCTCGCCGAGCCCGGCTTCCTGGCCCCCGTGCCGGAGGAGATGCAGGCGTACGCGAAGGACAACGCCCTGGAGGGCGCGCTCGCGGCCGCCAGCTGGAAGGACGAGCTCGTCACGGTCCCGTTCTGGGCCAACACGCAGCTGCTCTGGTACCGCAAGTCGGTCGCCGAGGCAGCGGGGCTGGACATGTCCCAGCCCGTCACGTGGGACCAGCTGATCGAGGCCGCCCGCAGCCAGGACAAGGACCTGGCCGTCCAGGGCGCCCGTGCCGAGTCCATGACCGTGTGGCTCAACGCGCTCATCGAGGGCGGCGGGGAGCAGATCGTCCCCAACGCCGAGGCGCCCACGGACGAGGTCACCACGAACCTCGACTCCGAGGCCGGCCGCACCGCCGCCCGGATCATCTCCACGATCGGCAAGGAGGGCCTCGGCAGCGCCGGCCTGCCGACCCAGGACGAGAACGCCTCCATGCTGCTCTTCCAGGGCAAGAACGGCTCGTTCATGGTCAACTGGCCGTTCGTCTGGCCGGCCACCCTCGGCTCCGTGGAGGAGGGCTCGCTGCCGGAGGACCTGCCCGAGGACATCGGCTGGGCCGTCTACCCCCGCACCGTCGAGGGCAAGGACGCCGCGCCGCCCGTGGGCGGCATCAACCTGGGGGTGGGCGCGAAGTCCGAGCACCAGGACCTCGCCTGGGACGCGATCTCCTGCATCACCACCACCGAGCACCAGAGCCAGTACTTCGTCGAGAACGGCAACCCGCCCGCCGACCCGGCGGCCTACGACGCCCCCGAGGTCGCCGAGAAGTACCCCATGGCGGACACCATCCGGGAGTCCCTCGATCTCGGCGCCCCGCGTCCGCAGACCCCGTACTACAACGAGGTCTCCACCGCGATCCAGCAGCGCTACGCGCCGCCGTCGGGCGTCACCGAGTCCACCCCGGCCGAGACCGACGACTTCATCCAGGAAGTCCTGAGAGGGGAGCGTCTGCTGTGAGCCACGTCGACACCGCACCCGCCGCATCCACCCCGCGCGCCGCCGAGGGGCGCCGCCCCCGCCGGGTGAAGTCCCAGCGCGCGAAGTCCGAGGCGCGTCTCGGCTGGCTCCTGGCCGGCCCCGCGTTCTTCGTGATGCTGTTCGTGGTCCTGTACCCGATCCTGCAGGCCCTCTACGACTCGCTGTTCAAGTACCGGCTCACCGCGCCGGGCGACCGCGAGTTCGTGGGCCTGGGCAACTACGGCGTGATCCTCACGGACCCCGTGTTCTGGAAGGGCCTCGGGGTGACCTTGCTGATCACCGTGGTGACCGTGGTGGTCGAGCTCATCCTCGGCTTCCTGCTGGCCCTGGCCATGCACCACGCCATCAAGCAGACCCGCGGCCTGATCCGCACGATCATCCTGGTGCCGTACGGCATCATCACCGTGGTCTCCGCGTTCGCGTGGTTCTACATGTTCTCGATCGACTCGGGCTACATCAACGCCTGGTTCGAGTGGCTGCCGGGCGTCGACGCGGACCTGAACTGGTTCGCGCAGGGCAGCACCGCGCTGTTCGTGATCATGCTCTCCGAGATCTGGAAGACCACCCCGTTCATCTCCCTGCTCCTGCTGGCCGGCCTGGCCCAGGTGCCGGGCGACCTCACCGAGGCCGCCTCCGTCGACGGCGCCTCGTGGTGGCAGCGGATGAAGCTGGTCATCCTGCCGAACATGAAGGCCTCGATCATGGTGGCCGTCCTGTTCCGCGCGATGGACGCGTTCCGCATCTTCGACTCCATCTACATCATGACCAACGGCGCCTACGGCACCGAGGTCCTCTCGCTGCTGGCCTACCGCACGTCCATCGGCCGGCTCGAGATCGGCATGGGTTCGGCGGTCTCCGTGATCCTGTTCCTGTGCGTGGCCCTCATGGCGGTCATCGCCGTCAAGGGCTTCAAGGTGGACCTGGCCGACCGAGGAGGTTCCAAGTGAGCACCGCCGCATCCGCTCCCGCCCCCGAGGGCCGCGCGCCTGAGGGCCGCGCGCCCCACCGTCGCGGCACCGGGAAGGCCACCGCACTGTGGTGGATCCTCACCGTCGTGATCGGCGTGTGGTGCCTCTTCCCGCTGTTCTCGATCTTCGCGACCAGCTTCAAGACGCCCGCCGACCTCGCCAACGGCAAGCTGCTGCCCACCCAGTGGTCCACGGTGAACTACGAGGAGATCTTCGTGGGCGGCTCGCGCGAGCTGTTCCTCACGGCGCTGCGCAACTCGATCGGCATCACCGTGATCGCCACGATCATCGCCGTCATCCTGGCCACGCTGTGCGCCTACGCGATCGCCCGCCTGGACTTCCCGGGCAAGCGGATCGTGCTCACGGTGTCCCTGATGGTCTCGATGTTCCCCGTCATCTCCCTGGTGACGCCGCTGTTCAACATGTGGCGCACCCTCGGGCTGTACGACACGTGGGTCGGCCTGATCATCCCCTACCTGTCCCTGACCCTGCCGATCTCCATCTGGACCCTGGCCGCGTTCTTCCGCCAGATCCCGTGGGAGCTCGACCAGGCCGCGCAGGTGGACGGCGCCACCCCGCTCGAGGCGTTCCGCAAGGTGATCGTCCCGCTGGCCGCCCCCGGCGTCTTCACGACGGCGATCATCGCCTTCTTCATCGCCTGGAACGACTTCGTGTTCGGCATCTCCCTGACCTCCACCGAGACCGCGCGCACCGTGCCCGCCGCCCTGGCCTTCTTCACCGGCGCCTCGCAGTTCGAGTCGCCGACCGGGGCCATCTCGGCGGCCGCGATCATCGTGACCATCCCGATCGTGATCCTGGTGCTGGCGTTCCAGCGTCAGATCGTGGCCGGCCTGACCAACGGCGCGGTGAAGGGCTGAGGCCCGCACACGAGACCTCCTGAAAGGACCCCCCGATGGCCTCCATCACCCTGAACCACATCGACAAGACCTACGACGACGGCTTCCACGCCATCAAGGACGTGAACCTGGAGATCGAGGACGGCGAGTTCGTCATCCTCGTGGGCCCCTCCGGCTCCGGCAAGTCCACGCTGCTGCGCATGATCGTGGGCCTCGAGGACATCACCGACGGCGAGATGCTGATCGACGGCCGCCGCGTGAACGAGGCGGCCCCCAAGGACCGCAACCTCGCGATGGTGTTCCAGAACTACGCGCTGTACCCGCACCTGACGGTGTACGAGAACATCGCCTTCCCGCTGCGGCTGATCAAGGACAACAAGCCCTCCGAGGAGGAGATCGACCGCAAGGTGCGCGACGCCGCCCGCGTGCTCGAGCTCGAGGACCACCTCGAGCGCAAGCCCGGCAACCTCTCCGGCGGCCAGCGTCAGCGTGTGGCCATGGGCCGGGCGATCGTGCGCGAGGCGGACGCGTTCCTCTTCGACGAGCCGCTGTCCAACCTGGACGCCAAGCTGCGCGGGCAGATGCGCGCGGAGATCTCGCAGCTGCAGCGCCGCCTGGCCACGACCTCCGTCTACGTGACGCACGACCAGACCGAGGCCATGACCCTGGGCGACCGGGTGGCCGTGCTCAAGAAGGGCGAGCTGCAGCAGGTGGCCAGCCCGCGCGAGCTCTACGAGCAGCCGCTCAACCTGTTCGTGGCCGGCTTCATCGGCTCGCCGTCGATGAACTTCCTGCCCGCCTCGCTGAAGCAGAAGGAGGGCGGCCACGTGCTGTCCTCGCCGATCGGTGACATCCCGGTGCCGCCCGAGAAGGCCCGCGCCGCCGAGGGGCGGGACATCGTGTTCCTCGGCCTGCGGCCGGAGTTCTTCGAGGACGCCGAGCTGGTGGAGGACAGCCGCCGCGACCGGGGCTCCACCTTCGACGCGACGCTCACGCACCTGGAGTGGCTGGGCCACGAGCAGTACGGCTACATCGAGTTCGAGCCGGACCCGGCCGTGGCCGAGATGCTCTCCGCGCTGGCCAAGGACCTGGATGCGGATGAGCTGCGCCCCGTCGTCGTGGCCACCCTCTCCGGCGAGTCCCGCGCCCGGCCGGGCACGCCGACCCGCCTGTGGGTGGACACCACGCGGGTGCACCTGTTCGACCCGACGACCGGTGAGAACCTCACCCGCGACCCGGAGGTCGGCGCCGAGCTGACCCGCCGGGCCGGCGAGGAGCGCCGCCGCCAGATCGAGATGGCGGCCGAGCGTGACGCCGCCGAGCACGAGGCGGACGCGCCGCGCCGCTGAGCCGGCGCCGCGGGACGCCGGGGGCGGGTCAGTATCCGCCCTCGGCGTCCACCAGGCCCTCCAGCTCCGTCCCGGCCGCGCGGGCCCGCAGGTTCCGCTCGACCCGCGCGTGGAGCAGCGGGACGCACATCTCCGGGGTGTCCGCCGTGTGCGGCGTGATGAGGGCGCGCTCCTCGGTCCAGAGCGGGTGGCCGTCCGGGAGGGGCTCGGGGTCGGTGACGTCCGTGCCGTAGCCGTGCAGCCGGCCCGCCGCGAGGGTCTGGACGACGGCGTCCGTGTCCACCAGCGCCCCGCGGGCGACGTTCACGAGCACGGCGTCCTCGTCCAGGAGGGCGAGGCGGTCGGCGTCGAACATGCCGCGGGTCTCCTCGGTGGCCGCCGCGGCGATCATCACGACCTGCGCGCCGGGCAGGACCTCGTCGAGGCGGTCGGTCGTGACGGTGCAGTCCGCGCCGGGCACGTCGCCCGCGCGTCGGCGGACCGCGGTGACGTGCACGTCCCAGGTCTTGAGCAGGCGGATGTACTCCTGTGCGATCCCGCCGCCGCCCACGACCACGGCGTTCAGGCCGTTCAGGGTGCGGCCGGAGGAGGGGCCCCACGTGGTGGCGCGGACGCGCGCGGGCAGGTCCCGCAGCAGGGCCAGGGTGAGCAGCAGCGCGTGCTCGGCCACCGGCGGCGCGTACGTGCCCTTGGCGGACGTCCACACGATGTCCGGGCGGCTGCGCACGAGGGGGACGAACGGCTCGATCCCGGCGAACGGGAGCTGCACCCAGCTCACGTGGGGGTGGGCGGCCAGGGCCGCGGCGAGCGTGTCGACCGGGATCGGGCGGACCATCAGCAGGGCCGTGGCGGAGGTGTCGCCCTCGGCCACGGCGGCGCCGCCGACGTCGGCCACGGCCTGCTCGGCCAGCCGACGGGCGTGGGCGTAGGGGGTGCCGGCGACGTCCTGCGCCGCGGGGAGGACGAGCAGGCGCTCGGGGACGTCGTCGGGTCGGGTGCGGGGGAGAGCGGAAGTGGTGGGCATGGTGCCCACCGTCCCACATCCTCCGGGCCCGCTTCAGCCGGCGACGGCGTCCCGGTGCGCGGCGGACAGCCGCAGGTAGGTGGCCGCGTTCTTCTTGAGGCCCTCCCGCTCCTCGTCCGTGAGGGGGCGGCGGACCTTCGCGGGGACGCCCGCCACGAGCGAGCCGGCCGGGACCTGCGTCCCCTCGAGCACCAGGGCGCCGGCGGCCACGAGCGAACCGGCGCCGATGACCGCGCCGTTCATCACCGTGGCGGACATGCCGATCAGGCAGTCGTCCTCCACGGTGGCCCCGTGCACCACGGCGGAGTGGCCCACGGAGACACCGGCGCCCAGGGTGCACGGGAAGCCCTCGTCCGCGTGCAGCACCACGTTGTCCTGCAGGTTGGTGCCCGCCCCGACGCGGATGGGGGCGGAGTCACCGCGGGCGGAGACGCCGTAGAAGGCCGAGGAGCGCTCGGCCATCTCGACGTCGCCGGTGATCGCGGCGGTCGGGGCGAGGAAGACGGACTCGTGGATGCGCGGGGTGGCACCCGCGACGGTGATGATGTGGGCCATGCCACCAGCCTAGGCGGGCAGGACGACGGCGCCGCGTGGCGCCGTCGTCCCGGGCTCAGCTGAAGACGACGGTCCGCCGGCCGTCCGCGAGGACGCGGTGCTGGGCGTGCCAGCGCACGGCCTGCGCGAGCGTGGAGCCCTCGACGTCGCGGCCGCGGGCCACGAAGTCGGCGGCGGTCTGGGCGTGGGTCACCGGCTGCACGGACTGCGCGATGATCGGGCCCTCGTCCAGGTCGGCGGTCACGTAGTGGGCGGTGGCGCCGATGAGCTTCACGCCGCGTTCGTGCGCCTGGTGGTAGGGGCGGGCGCCCTTGAAGGAGGGCAGGAACGAGTGGTGGATGTTGATGGCCATCCCGGCCAGGTCCCGGCACAGCTCGTCCGAGAGGATCTGCATGTAGCGGGCCAGGACCACCAGCTCGATGTCGAACTGGGCGATCAGATCGCGCAGCCGGTCCTCCGCGGCCTCCTTGGAGTCCCGGCTCGAGGGGTCCTTCGAGACGGGCACGTGGATGAAGGGCACGCCGTAGAAGGAGGCGAGCGGCTGCAGGTCCAGGTGGTTCGAGACCACCACGGGGATCTCGATGGGCAGGGTGCCGGCGCGCTGCTGGAAGAGCAGGTCGTTGAGGGTGTGCCCGTCCTTGGAGCACATCACGAGGGTGCGCATGCGCTGCGCCGCGTCCCACAGGCCCATGCGCATGCCGAACTCCTCGCGCACCGGCGCGAGCGCCTGCTCGATGTCCTCCCGCGTGGCCGGGGTCACGAACTCCACGCGCATGAAGAAGTCGCCGGTGTCCGGGGAGCCGTACTGCTGCGACTCGGTGATGTCCGCCTCCACGCCCAGCAGGGCGCCCGTCACGGCGTGCACGATGCCCTTGCGGTTCGTGCAGGCCAGCGTGAGCACGTGGGCGTGCTCCGCGCCGGAGGCGGGGGAGGGGCTGGGTGAGAGGGCTGCCGTGTCCATGGCGTCGATGGTAGGCGGTGCCGGCCGCGCGGAACCGCGGGATGACGGGGCTGATCCCTGGTCGGGGGGCCGGGCCCCGTGTCATTCTCAAGACCAGGTTCCCCGCCGCGCGGCGGCGCGGGAAGCACGACGCGGCGCCCGGCCCGGCCGGTCGCCCCAGACGACCGAGGAGCACCCCCATGCCACAGTCCACCCTCTACTGGATCATCGCGGCGATCATCGTCGTGCTGCTGATCCTGATCATCCTCTCGGTGATCGCCTCCCGCCGTCGTCGCGAGGCCGAGGCCGAGGCCGCCGAGACCCGGCTCGAGCGTCGGGGTGTCACCGCGGACACCGCGGGTGAGCAGGCGGCCGCCCCCGCGGCCCCGACCCGCCTCTCCCGCCTGGACGAGGTGGTGGCAGAGAAGGACGCGCGCCCCGCAGCCGCGGTGAAGCCCGCCGGGGGTATGGCTGCGTTCGACACCGCCGCGGCGGACCGCGAGACCGACGAGTCCGTCGCCGGCGTGGCCGGCGGGGCGGGGGTGACCGTGGACCAGCACGACGCCCCGAGCACCGAGGCCGCCGCTGAGACCCACCGTCGCGATGCCGCGGTTCCGGCCACCCGGGGCACTCTGCGCCCCGCCGCGGCGGCGCCGAGCACGGCGCGCGAGACGGACACCGTGGGCCTGGGCGCGGCCGGTGTGGCCGGCGGCTCCGGCGTCACCCTGGACGAGCAGACGCCCGCGGCCGACGTCCCGGCGACCCCGGCCTCCCCGTCTCCGGTGACCGAGACCCCCGCCCCGGCGGCACCGGCCGCCGAGGCTCCGCAGCACAGAAGCCACCTCACCCCGGCTCCCGAGCACGTGCACGGGACCGTCCCCGCCGCCGAGGTCGCCACCGAGCACACCCCCACCAAGGAGTTCGCCACGGACGCGATCCCCGTCCCTCAGGGCGAGCACCTCGAGACGCACACGGTCGCCACCACCGCGCACGGCTCGGTCACCGTCGTGGCCACCGAGTCGTACCAGGCCCAGCAGAACGGCGCCGACGGGGCGGAGCGCTCGGCCGCCGGGTCCCTGCGCATCGACGGCACGCCCGGGGTGCCCGGTCGCGTGGCGGAGGCGGACCGCGAGCCGGCGCGCACCGATGACCACGGCGCGGACGTCGCGCAGCCGGCGGCGGTCGAGCCCGCGGCTGAGCGCCCGTCCCTCGAGGCCGCGGCCGAGCGCCCGTCCCTCGAGGCCACCCCGGCCACCCGACGGGCCGAGGCCCCGGAGACCCACGCCGGCACCACGCCGGCCACGCCCCTGGGCGGCGCCCCGGAGCTGGATCCGACCGCGGCCTCGTCCGGCCGTGCGGAGGACGCCACTCCGGCGACCCGCCGCGAGGCCCGCGCCGCGCAGTCGGCGGCAGCCGCCGGGACCGGCGCGCCGACGTCGTCGACGCCCACGACCGTGGCCCCGGACACCTCCACCTCCTCCGCCCCCACGGATGAGGAGCCCGCCGAGGACGACACCGAGGGCGCCGCCCTCCCGGACCTGCGGGCGGACCGCGACGAGACCCGAGCCTCGGACGCCGAGGGTGAGTCGAAGCTGGCCCAGGTCGGCGCCGTGGCGGCCTCCGCGTTCGAGACCGTGCGTGACAAGGTCGCCGTCCCGCTGCGGGACAACGTGGCCGTGCCCGCCAAGGACACGGTCGTGAAGGTGGTCAAGGACAAGCTGTCCCAGGCGCAGGAGCGCCGCTGGGGCAAGCGTTGACCGGCACAACCGCCCCACGACGACGGCGGCCGCCCCCTCGTGTGAGGGAGCGGCCGCCGCGCGTTCAGCGGAGCCCGCGCGGGCGCCCGCCGGGGGAAGGAGCCGTCAGATGCGGGCCTCGCCGCCGGCCTCGACGCCCGGGATGCCGTCGCCCTCGTGGCGCTTGACCTCGTCCTCGATGCGCTGGCCGATCGTGGCGTCCACGTTCTTCCAGTACTCGAAGGCGCGGGCCTGGACGTCCTGGCGGACGCCCTTCAGCGCGCCGGCCACGGTCTCCACGAAGTCCTCGCGCTCCTGGGCCGAGAAGACCTCGCGGACGAGGGTGCCGGCCTGACCGAAGTCGTCGTCGTCCGCGCGCAGGGCCTGGGCCTCGCGGGTCAGGGTGCCGTCGGCCTCCCAGCCGTCGTCCACCGGGCCGGTCTCGTCCGACCAGGAGTCGCCGTTGGAGTTCGGCGCGTAGGTGGAGCGGTCGCCGGTGTGGTCGTACCACATCTGGCCGTCGAAGGCGTAGTTGTGCACCGCGTTCTTGGGACGGTTCACCGGCAGCTGGTTCACGTGGGCGCCCACGCGGTACAGCTGGGCGTCGTGGTACGCGAAGGCGCGGCCCAGGAGCATGCGGTCCGGGGAGAGGCCGATGCCCGGCACGGTGTTGCTCGGGCTGAACGCGGCGGACTCGATCTGCGCGAAGTGGTTCTCCGGGTTGCGGTTCAGGGTCAGCGTGCCGACCTTGATGCGCGGGTAGTCCTTCTTGGAGATCGTCTTCGTCAGGTCGAAGGGGTTGAACCGGTAGGTCTTGCCCTCCTCGTAGGGGATCGCCTGGATGTAGAGGTCCCACTTGGGGTGGTCGCCCTTGGCGATGGACTCGAACAGGTCCTGGCGGTGGAAGTCGGCGTTCTCGCCGGCGATCTTGGTGGCCTCGTCGTTCGAGAGGCCGTGCACGCCCTGCTGGGAGATGAAGTGGTACTTCACCCAGTGCTTCTCGCCCTGGGCGTTGACCCACAGGTAGGTGTGGGAGCCGTAGCCGTTCATCTCACGCCAGGTGCGGGGCAGGCCGCGCGGGCCCATCAGGTAGGTCACCTGGTGCGCCGACTCGGGGTTGTTGGTCCAGAAGTCCCACTGCATGGTGGCATCGCGCAGGCCGGAGTCCGGCAGACGCTTCTGCGAGCGGATGAAGTGGGTGAACTTCATCGGGTCGCGCAGGAAGAAGATCGGGGTGTTGTTGCCGACGATGTCGTAGTTGCCCTCCTCGCTGTAGAAGCGCAGCGCGAAGCCGCGCACGTCGCGCCAGGTGTCCGGGGAGCCGAGCTCGCCGGCCACGGTGGAGAAGCGCAGGAGGGTCTCGGTCTTCGTGCCCGGCTGGAACACGAGGGCCTTGGTGTACTTCGACACGTCCTCGGTCACCTCGAACTCGCCGAAGGCGCCGGAGCCCTTGGCGTGCGGGCGGCGCTCCGGGATGTTCATGCGGTTGAAGTGCTGGTGGGTCTCCAGCAGGTGGGTGTCGTGCAGGACGATGGGCCCCTCGCTGCCCACGGTCAGGGACTGGCGGTCGCTGACGGCCGGGGCGCCGTTCTGGCGGGTGGAACCGGTCGCGTGCGGGGTCGTCTTCTGGTACTCCGTCATGGAACTCTCCTTCGTCGATCGACGTCGGCCGCGCACCGATCGGCGCGGTGGGCGGCGTCATCCCCGATCTTGGCATATTTCTGAATCAGTCAAAAGAACCGGGTGCCGGGGTCGGTCGCCGGGGCCGCGGGCCGCCGTCGCGCAGGACCGACGACGGCGCCCAGTCACTAGGATGGAGGGCACCGGAGCCTTCCGGCCGCACAGACCCCCGTTCGAAGGGAACCCCCGTGACGCAGACGCCCGACATCAACACCCAGCCCCTCGCCGAGGTGGACCCGGAGATCGCCGCGGCGCTCGCGGACGAGCTCGGCCGCCAGCGGGGCACGCTCGAGATGATCGCCTCGGAGAACTTCGTGCCGCGCGCCATCCTCGAGACGCAGGGCTCGGTGCTGACCAACAAGTACGCGGAGGGCTACCCGGGCCGCCGCTACTACGGCGGCTGCGAATTCGTGGACGTGGCCGAGAACCTGGCCATCCAGCGCGCCAAGGACCTGTTCGGCGCCGAGCACGCCAACGTCCAGCCGCACGCCGGCGCTCAGGCCAACGTGGCCGTGATGACCTCGCTGCTGGACCACGGGGACACGATGATGGGCCTGTCCCTGGCGCACGGCGGCCACCTGACGCACGGCATGAAGCTGAACTTCTCCGGCAAGAACTACAGCATCGCCGCGTACGAGGTGGAGCCGGACACCCACCGCATCGACATGGACAAGGTGCGCGAGAAGGCCCTCGAGGCCCGGCCGAAGGTGATCGTGGCCGGCTGGTCCGCCTACCCCCGTCAGCTCGACTTCGCCGCCTTCCGCTCGATCGCGGACGAGGTCGGCGCCCGGCTCTGGGTGGACATGGCCCACTTCGCCGGCCTCGTGGCCGCCGGCCTGCACCCGAACCCGGTGCCGCACGCCGACGTCGTCTCCTCCACCGTGCACAAGACCCTCGCCGGCCCCCGTTCGGGCTTCATCCTCTCCACCGAGGAGCTGAAGAAGAAGATCGACTCCGCCGTGTTCCCGGGCCAGCAGGGCGGCCCGCTGATGCACGCGATCGCGGGCAAGGCCGTGGCCTTCAAGATCGCCGGCTCCGCGGACTTCAAGGAGAAGCAGGAGCGCACCCTGGCCGGCGCGCAGATCCTGGCCGAGCGCCTGACCGCCCCGGACATGGCCGAGCACGGCATCTCGGTGCTCACCGGCGGCACGGACGTGCACCTGGTCCTGGTGGACCTGCGCGAGTCTCAGCTGGACGGCAGGCAGGGCGAGGACATCCTGCACGAGGTCGGCATCACCGTGAACCGCAACTCGGTGCCGTGGGACCCGCGTCCGCCGATGACCACCTCCGGCCTGCGCATCGGCACCCCCGCGCTGGCCTCCCGCGGCTTCGGCGAGGCCGAGTTCCGCGAGGTGTCCGACGTCATCGCCGAGGCGCTGAAGCCGAGCCCGGACGTGGAGGCGCTGCGCGCCCGCGTCGTGAAGCTCACCGAGGACTTCCCGCTGTACGACGGCCTCGAGGGCTGGTGAGCCGCCGATGACCGCGAAGGTCCTGGACGGCAAGGCCACCGCCGCCGCGATCAAGGAGGAGCTGCGCGGCCGCGTGGCCGCCCTCGCCGAGCGCGGGCACACCCCCGGCCTCGGCACCCTGCTCGTGGGTGAGGACGCCGGCTCGCAGAAGTATGTGGCGGGCAAGCACCGCGACTGCGCCGAGGTGGGCATCGAGTCCATCCAGCGTGAGCTGCCCGCGGACGCGACGGAGGAGCAGATCCTCGACGTCGTGCGCGAGCTGAACGAGGACCCGGCCTGCACGGGCTACATCGTCCAGCTGCCGCTGCCGAAGCACGTGGACACCCAGAAGGTGCTCGAGGCCATCGACCCGGACAAGGACGCGGACGGCCTGCACCCCATGAACCTGGGGCGGCTCGTGGCCTCGGTCGGCGGCGAGCTGGACTCGCCGCTGCCGTGCACCCCGGCCGGCTGCGTCGAGCTGCTGCGCCACCACGGTGTGGGGCTGGCCGGCAAGCACGTGCTCGTGATCGGCCGCGGCGTGACCATCGGCCGGCCCGCCGGCCTCGTGTTCACCCGCCGCGAGGTCAACGCCACCGTGACCCTGGCCCACACCGGCACCACGAACCTCGACGAGCTGCTGGCGAGCGCCGACGTCGTGATCGCCGCCGCCGGCTCCGCCCACATGGTGAAGCCGGAGCAGGTCAAGGAGGGCGTGATCGTCCTGGACGTGGGCGTCTCCCGCGTGACCGGGGAGGACGGGACGTCGCGCGTCCTGGGCGACGTGGACCCGGCCGTGAAGGAGAAGGCGGCCTGGATGGCGCCGAACCCGGGCGGCGTCGGGCCGATGACCCGCGTCATGCTGCTGGCGAACGTCGTCGAGGCCGCCGAGCGTGCCGCCGACGGCGAGGACTGGGCCGGGGAGCGGGCCGGAGCCTGACCTCTCCCACTCCCGCGACCAACCCTGCGATATGGCCCCCATCCACCCCGGATGGGGGCCATATCGCAGGGTTCGTCGCCGAGGGGGCGGCGCGCGTCCGGGCGGGTGGTGCGCCTATGCTGTCGCCTTGTGAGTCACACCACTCTGCACGCGTCCCCCGGCGGCGCCTCCGTCATCCGTGCCCGTGGGCTGCGCAAGCAGTACGGCGAGTTCCACGCCGTGAAGGGCATCGACCTGGACGTGCGTCCCGGCGAGTGCTTCGGCCTGCTCGGCCCCAACGGCGCGGGCAAGTCCACCACCATGCGCATGCTCGCGGGCACCTCGCAGCGCACCGCGGGCGAGCTGACCATCCTGGGCATCGACCCGGAGGAGGACGGGCCGGCCGTCCGTGCGCGCCTGGGCGTGGTGCCGCAGCAGGACAACCTGGACGAGGAGCTCACCGCCCGGGAGAACATCCTGATCTACGGCCGCTACTTCGGCCTGCCCTACTCGTACCTGCGGCCCAAGGCCGAGGAGCTGCTGGCCTTCGCCCAGCTCACCGAGAAGGCGGACGCCAAGGTCACCGACCTCTCCGGCGGCATGAAGCGCCGGCTCGTGATCGCCCGCGCCCTGGTCAACGAGCCGGCCCTCTTCCTCCTCGACGAGCCCACCACGGGCCTGGACCCGCAGGCCCGCCACATCCTGTGGGACCGCCTCTACCGGCTCAAGGAACGCGGCACCACGCTGCTGCTGACCACGCACCACATGGACGAGGCGGAGCAGCTGTGCGACCGGCTCGTCGTCGTCGACGGCGGCGAGATCATGGCCGCCGGCACCCCCGCCGAGCTCATCCGCGAGCACGCCTCCCGTGAGGTCCTCGAGGCGCGCTTCGGCGCGGACCGCAACGAGGCCGCGGCCCGCACCGTCCAGGCCCACGCGGGTGACGGCGTCGTGCACCGCGTCGAGGTCCTCCCGGACCGCGTCCTCGTCTACGCCCGACGCGCGGACGACCTGCACGACGTCGTGCAGCGCCTCGTCGACGAGGGCGCCCTGCCCGCCCCCGCCACCACGCTGACCCGCCGGGCGAGCCTCGAGGACGTGTTCCTCATCCTCACCGGCCGCACCCTGGTGGACTGACCCGTGCCGTCCCCCATCACGACGACGGCCCCCGGCCCCGCCACGCCCGCCGAGCCGCTGCGCCCGCCGGTCACCGCGGCGGCGTCCGCGGAGCGTGTGAGGCGCCGCGGCGTCCTGCTCTACGCCGAACACCAGCTGCGGAACATGCGTCGCTACGGCGCGGTGCTGCTCGTCGGGGCGCTCGGCGAGCCCGTGCTCTACCTGCTGGCCATGGGCCTGGGCCTGGCCCAGCTCATGGGCGGGGGGATGCCGCAGGACGCCCTGGGCGGGGTCTCCTACGTCGCGTTCATCGCCCCGGCGCTGCTGGCCTCGGGCGCGCTGATGACCGCGTCCGTCGAGTTCTCCTACCCGGTGATGGGCGGGTTCCAGTGGCAGCGCACGTACTACGCGGCGCAGGCCACTCCGCTGTCTCCGGCGCAGATCGCCCTGGGCCACCTCGCGGCCGTGAGCCTGCGGTTCGTGTTCCAGGCCGCCGTGTTCCTGCTGGTGATGCTGGCGTTCGGCGTGGTCTCGAGCCCGTGGGCGTGGGTGCAGGTCCTCACCGCCACGCTCGGCGGGCTCGCCGTCGGCGCGCCGATCATGGCGTTCGCGGCCTCCCTGAAGGAGGACAAGGGCCAGTTCGCCACCCTGCAGCGGCTCGTGGTCATGCCCCTGTTCCTGTTCTCCGCCACCTTCTACCCGCTCGAGGCGCTGCCGGTGTGGCTGCGCTGGATCGGCTGGCTCTCCCCGCAGTGGCATGCCGCCCAGCTCGGCCGCGTGCTCTCCTACGGGATGGTCGAGCCGGCCTGGCTCACCGTGGTGCACGTGGCGTTCCTGCTGGCCCTCGCGCTCGGCGGGGCCTGGCTCGCGGTGCGGATCTACACGCGCCGCCTCGGCTGGGTCCGCGGCACCCCGGACCGCGACGCCGTCACGGCCGCCCGTCGCGACCGTGCCCCGCGCCTGGGCCGCCGTGCCCCGCGCCTGGGCCGCCGTGCCGCGCGCACCGGGGCCGCCCGCGCCGACGTCGCACCCGCCGCCGCGCAGGCGGACCCGGCTGCGCCGTCGTCGTCGGTGGTGCGGGAACACGCCGTCGCCGTGCCGCCCATGCCCGAGATCCCCGTGCGCCGCGGCCCGCTGGCCGGCGCGTACTCGGGCAACGTGCGCGCGGTGATGGAGCGGGCGTTCCTGTCCCTGAAGTCCAACAACTGGGTGGTGTTCTTCTCCGGGTTCTTCGAGCCCGTGCTCTACCTGGCCTCCCTGGGGCTGGGGCTCGGTGCGCTGGTCGGCGACGTGGCCGGCCCGGATGGCACCCCCGTCCCGTACGGCATGTACCTCGCCCCCGCACTGCTGGCGGTCTCGGCGATGAACGGCGCCATCTACGACTCCACGTGGAACGTGTTCTTCAAGCTGCGCTACGCGAAGACGTACCAGACCATGCTCTCCACGCGGTTGGGCCCGCTGGACGTGGCCCTCGGGGAGATCGCGATGGCGCTGCTGCGCGGGCTGATCTACGCGGTCGGCTTCCTGATCGTCATGACCGTGGCCGGGCTCGTCACCTCGTGGACGGCGCTGCTCATGATCCCCGGCGCCCTGCTCGTGGCGCTGGGCTTCGCCTCCCTCGGCATGGCGGTGACGAGCTGGATGAAGACGTTCCAGCACATGGACTGGGTCCAGATCGTGCTGATGCCCATGTTCCTGTTCTCGGCCACGTTCTTCCCGCTCGCGGTCTACCCGGAGCCGATCCAGTGGGTGATCCGCGTGTTCCCGCTGTGGCACGCGGTGGAGATGATGCGTGCGCTCGCGGTGGGGGCGCTGAGCTGGGCGACCGCCGGCCACGTTCTCTACTTCGTGGTGATGGCCGGCGTCGGGGTGTGGCTCGCCGCCCGCCGGCTCGGCGCGCTGTTCCTGCGCTGAGGCCCCCGCGGGCCGGTCAGGCCGCGCGCACCGCGCGGCGCCGCCGGACCACGTCCAGGGCCGCGACCGCGGCGGTGAGCGCCCAGCATACGGCCACCATGCCCATGGCGGTCGAGGCCGCGTGTGCGTACGCCGCGGCCGACGGTGGCCCGGCGCTCTCGGCTGCGGCGCCGGCCAGGGCCGCGAAGAACGCGCCCGTCACCACGGACAGGCCCAGGGCGGTGCCGAGGCGCTGCGCCGTCTGGGCGACGCCGCCGGCCGCCCCCGCCTCGTGGCCGGCGACGTCGTCCATCATCAGCACCTGCGTGCTGGTGAGCAGCAGGGCCTGCGAGGCCGACTGCACGATCAGCCCCACCCCCACGATCCACGGCGACCACGCGCCGGCTGCGCTGCGCTCGAACGCGAGCGCGAGCACCCCCAGCGACACGAGGCCCACCAGAGCGCCGAGCAGCACGAGCACGGGCCCGCGCCGCTGCACCATCGAGCCCACCCACGGGGACAGGGAGGCCACGACGACGGCGCCGGGCAGACCCACGAGGCCGGCCTCGAGCGGCGTGAACCCCATGCCGCGCTGCAGGAAGATCGCCACGATCGCGAACACCGCCGGCATCGTGGCCAGGTAGATGGTGGACTCGAGCGCGCCGATCGTGAAGGACGGCCGCCGGAACAGGGCCGGGTCCACCATGGGCTGCACGCCGGTGGCCGACGCCCGGGCCTTCACGCGCTTCTCCCAGAGCCACCACGCCGTCACGAGCGCGGCGGCGAGCACCAGCAGCCAGGCGGTGCCCGGGACGATGAACGGCACCATGAGGCTCACCCCGCCGGCGCCGAGCAGCAGGGCGCCCACCGGGTCGAGCGCGGCGATCCCGCGTGGTCCGGGGGCGGGGGGCAGGCCGTGCACGCGGGTGGGCGGCGGCAGCCAGAGGGCGCCCATCGCGACGGCGGCCAGGCCCACGGGCACGTTCATGAGGAACGTGGAGCGCCAGCCCCACTCGGGGCCGAACGCGCCGAGGAACAGCCCGCCGAGCAGGGGCCCCACGGCCACGCCGAGGCCCACCACGGTGCCGAAGAGCCCGTAGGCCCGCCCGCGGGCGCGGCCGTGGAAGTTCGACTGGATGAACCCGATGACCTGGGGGTTGAACACGCCCGCGCCCAGGCCCGTGAGCAGGCGCCCCGCGTTGAGCAGCAGGGTGTCCCCGGCCAAGCCGGAGAGCAGGGAGCCGAGCATGTACAGCGTGATGCCCGCCAGGAACAGGTTCTTGCGCCCCCACAGGTCGCCGGCGCGGCCCGCGGCCACGAGCACGGTGCCGAACGTCAGCGTGTACCCCGCCAGCACCCACTGCAGATCCGCGCTCGTGGCGTCCAGGCCCGACTCGATGGCCGGCAGCGCCACGTTCACCACGGACACGCTCATCAGCGCGAGGAAGAGCGGCATGAGCAGTGCGATGAGGATGCGGTGCTGGTCAGGGGTGAAGGCCCCGGACACGGGGTCGGCGGGGTGTGGGGGCCGGGGGGTCATCGCCTCAGGATAGGCGCCGATGCGGGCCGCCCGATTCGGAGCGCACCCCACGATGCGGGATGATGGAGGGCAGACCCCACGAGCCCCTCCGGAGGAGCACCCATGTCCCAGTCCCTGACCCCCGGTCCCGACGGCGCGCGCCGCGGCCCCCGCGCCGGCCTGCGCGTGGGATCGCTCGGCTTCGTTGCGATGATCGTCATCCTGATCGTGGCGATCATCTTCGCCGCGAACCAGAACGACGTGATCGGGTGGCTCGTGGTCGCCGTCGCCGCCGGCTGGCTCGTGTTCGCGGTGGTCGTGTACCTGCAGATGCGCCGCGGCGTCCAGGCCGCGGGCCGCAAGGTGGACACCGCCATGCAGAACGCCCGCGCCGACGTCGCCGCCCTGCGCGGCCGGGACACCGACGCCGCCGCCCCCGCGGTGGCCCCGCCGGCACCGGCCGCGGACCCCCTGCGGGACACCAAGCTGGACCACTCGTTCAAGATCGCCCAGGTGCAGGTGCGCGTGGTGCGCGAGCAGCTCGCCGCAGGCGAGGGCATGGACCGCGAGATGGTGGACCGCGCCCTGGAGACCATCGACATCACGGCCTCCAACGCCCGCGACATGATCAAGGAGTCCCGGACCGGCGGCGCCGAGGGCCCGGTGAGCGGGACGGTGATCGGCTGATGACGGCGCTGCCCGAGAAGGACCCCGTCACCGGGAAGTACCCCGAGCCCGCCGAGGGCGAGCCCGTGGTGCACGCCCACGCCGGGGCGCCCAAGGCCGACGGCGCCGTGCGCGTGGCCACCGTGAACGTCAACGGCATCCGCGCCTCGCACCGCAAGGGCATGCGGGAGTGGTTCGCCGGCCGCGGCGTGGACGTGCTCACCCTCCAGGAGGTGCGCGCCCCCGCGGACGTCACGGCGCAGCTGGTCCGCGAGATCGTGGGCGAGGACTGGGACGAGGTGCACCTGGCGGACGCCGTGGCCGCCGCCAAGGGGCGGGCCGGCGTCGCGATCGCCTCGCGGTTCCCGCTCGGCGAGGTCCGCACGGGCATCGCCGACGCCGACGGGTACTTCGACGACGCCGGCCGCTGGATCGAGGCCGACCTGCGCCTGCCGGACGGCTCGCCGCTGACCGTGGTCTCCGCGTACGTGCACTCGGGCGAGGTCGACACCCCGAAGCAGGAGGACAAGTACCGGTTCCTCGACGAGATGGTCCGCCGCCTCTCCGAGCTGGCCGCGGGGGAGGGGCACGCCCTCGTCACGGGCGACCTCAACGTGGGCCACACCGAGCTGGACATCAAGAACTGGAAGGGCAACGTGAAGAAGGCCGGCTTCCTGCCCGAGGAGCGCGCCTACTTCGACCGGTTCTTCGGCGAGCTCGGCTTCACGGACGTGCACCGCGCCCTCGCCGGGCCGGTGCCGGGCCCGTACACGTGGTGGTCCATGCGCGGCAAGGCCTTCGACAACGACGCCGGGTGGCGCATCGACTACCACATGGCGACCGCGGGCCTGGCCGAGCGGGCGACGGCCGCCGTCGTGGACCGCGCCCCGAGCTGGGGCACCCGCTTCTCCGACCACGCCCCCCTCGTGGTCGACTACCAGTTCTGACCGTGCAGGAGAGACCCGAGGCTGAGATGACCATGAAGAAGAACTCCGTCCAGGACGTCCTGGCCCAGGACGCCGCCGCCACCGCCCACCTGCCCGGCGCGTCCGCCCGGCATCGCGTGCTCTCCGGCATGCAGCCATCGGCGGACTCCCTCCACCTGGGCAACTACCTCGGCGCCCTCGTGAACTGGGAGCGCACCCAGGCCGACTTCGAGGCGTTCTTCTTCATCCCCGACCTGCACGCCATCACCGTGCCGCAGGACCCGGCAGCCCTGGCGGAGCGCACGCGGGTGGCCGCCGCGCAGTTCATCGCCGGCGGCATCGACCCCGAGCGCTCCACGCTGTTCGTCCAGTCCCAGGTGCCCGAGCACGCGCAGCTGGCGTGGGTGCTGACCTGCATGACCGGCATGGGCGAGGCCATGCGCATGACCCAGTTCAAGGACAAGTCCGCCAAGCAGGGCGCGGACGCGGCCGGCGTCGGCCTGCTCGCGTACCCCATGCTCATGGCCGCGGACATCCTGCTCTACCAGCCGCATGGCGTGCCCGTGGGCGACGACCAGCGCCAGCACGTGGAGCTCACCCGCGACCTCGCCCAGCGCTTCAACCACCGCTACGGCGAGACGTTCGTGGTGCCCACCGGCTTCTACCCGGAGACCGGCGCGCGCATCTACGACCTGCAGGACCCCACGTCGAAGATGTCCAAGTCCGCGGCGTCCCCGAACGGGCTCATCAACATCCTCGAGGAGCCGAAGAAGACCGCCAAGAAGATCAAGTCCGCGGTCACCGACGACGGCACCGAGGTGCGCTTCGACCGCGAGGCCAAGCCCGGCGTCTCCAACCTGCTGACCATCCTCGCCGCGGTGTCCGGCACGCCGATCCCGCAGCTCGAGGAGGAGTTCGTCGGCAAGATGTACGGGCACCTCAAGGTCGCGGTGGCGGACGCTGTCGTCGAGCGCCTGGCCCCCGTGCGCGAGCGCGCCCTCGAGCTGCTCGCCGACCCCGCTGAGCTGGACCGCATCCTCGCCTCCGGAGCCGAGAAGGCCCGCGCCGTGGCCACGCCCGTGCTCGAGGACGTCTACGCCAAGGTCGGCTTCCTGCCGCCGCTGCGCTGAGCCGGGCCGCACCGGCCCCGCGGCCTCCCGACGATGGCCCGCGCCCCCGACCTGCGGGGGACGCGGGCCGTCGTGTTCTCCGACTCGAGGTGGAGGCGGCGGCGCGTGCGCGGCTGTCAGGATGGAGGCACTGCCTCCGCTCCTGCCGCAGCGGGGGCGAGCCCCACCGACAGAGGAGTGCCGGAGCCATGTCCACCGCTGTCCCCATCCCCGCCGTCGCCGAGGTCCCGCCCGGCGCCGAACCCGTCCTGGAGACGGAGAACCTCGTCAAGGTCTACGGTCGCGGGGCGTCCCGCTTCGACGCGCTGAAGGGCATCACCCTGCAGATCCAGCGCGGCGAGTCCCTGGCCGTCGTCGGCAAGTCCGGCTCCGGCAAGTCCACCCTGATGCACCTGCTGGCGCTGCTGGACCAGCCCTCCGCCGGCGTCGTCGCGATGGACGGCCGTCCCGTCTCCCAGCTCAAGGCCGCGGAGATCTCCCAGCTGCGCAACGAGCGGTTCGGCTTCGTGTTCCAGCAGTTCTTCCTGAACCCGAACCAGACGGTCCTGGAGAACACCGTGCTGCCGCTGAAGATCGCCGGCGTGGGCCGGGCCGAGCGCACCCGCCGCGGCATGGCGGTGCTCGAGCGGCTCGAGCTCGCGGACAAGGCGAAGAACAAGGCCACGGACCTCTCCGGCGGCCAGAAGCAGCGCGTGTGCATCGCCCGTGCGCTCGTGAACAACCCGACGGTGCTGTTCGCGGACGAGCCCACGGGCAACCTGGACTCCGCCACCTCGGCGGCCGTGGAGGACATCCTCTTCGGCCTGCACCGCGACGAGGGCATCACCCTCGTGGTGGTCACGCACGACGACGACCTGGCCGCGAAGTGTGACCGTCGCGTCGAGCTGCAGGACGGCGTGGTCATCGCCGACGAGCGCGTCGGCACCGAGCGGGACGGAGCGCGGGCATGAAGGCCACCGACGTCGCGGGCACGGCGCTCGCCAACACGATGCGCTCCAAGCTGCGCACCTTCCTCACCGTCGTCGCGATCGTGATCGGCGCATTCACGCTGACCCTCACCACGGGGCTCGGCGCGGGCATCAACAAGTACGTGGACAACGTGGTCGAGGGCTTCGGCAAGCCCGGCGAGCTGACCGTGATGAAGCAGCAGGACATGTCCTCGGCCGGTGCGGCGAGCGGTTCGCCCCAGGAGTACACGGAGCAGGACGCCGCCGGCGGCGAGATGTTCGGCATGCCGCTGCTCACGCAGGAGGACCTCGCCGCGATCGAGGACACCGAGCACGTCACCGAGGTGAAGACCTATCGGGTGGCCGAGCCGGAGTACATCCAGGGCCCGGACGACCGCAAGTGGCAGACCGGCTTCATGGGCAGCTCCGGCGAGATCGACATGCTCACCTTCTCGGCCGGCCGTGCCCCCGAGGCCGGCGCCGCGGAGATCGTCATGCCCGAGTCGTGGGTGGAGGACCTGGGCGCCGGCGACGCCGAGGACCTGGTCGGCACGGAGCTGACCGTCGTGGCGGCGACCCCGCTGCAGGAGCACAAGTCCGTGACGGCCACCGTGGTCGGTGTGACGAAGGCGGCCGCGTCCGGTGCGGGCACCGCCCCGACGCCGTCGGAGTCGCTCGAGCAGGAGATCTACGACATCACGACGGAGGGCCTGCCGGAGTCGCAGCGGAACACCTACTTCCAGGCCACGGCGATCGTGGAGGACCCGGAGGCGAACGAGGACGCCGTGAAGCAGGCGCTGGCCGACCAGGGCCTGCTGGCGCAGACCCTCGAGGAGCAGCTCGGCGTGATCCGCGGCATCATCGACGCCGTCACGTGGGTGCTCACCGGCTTCGCGCTCATCGCGCTGCTCGCCGCCAGCTTCGGCATCATCAACACCCTGCTCATGGCGGTGCAGGAGCGCACCCGGGAGATCGGCCTCATGAAGGCCCTCGGCATGACCGGCGGGAAGATCTTCGGCCTGTTCACCATGGAGGCCGTCGTGATCGGCCTGCTCGGCTCGCTGATCGGCATCGGCCTGGGCGTCGCCGTCGGACTCATCGCGAACCAGGTGCTGACCACCGGCCCCCTCAGCGGCGTCACCGGCCTGGTCCTGTTCGCGGTCAACCCCCTCGCCCTGCTGCTGATCCTGCTGCTGATCGTGGCCATCGCGTTCATCGCCGGCACCTTGCCCGCCCTGCGTGCGGCCCGGAAGGATCCCATCGAGGCACTGCGACACGAGTGATCCTGCCGCCGCGCCCGTCATCACCATCACCGTCACCCACGACACCGAGGAGCTCACCATGACCACCGATCGACCGAACCCGGACCCGAACCCGGAGCAGCCCGCCGCGGGCGGCCCCGGCCCGTACCCGGGCCAGAACCCCGCATACGGCCAGCCCGCCGCGGGCTCCCGCTACGGCACGCAGCCCTACGCGGCCCCGGGCTACGGCGCCCAGCCGGGCAGCCCGTACGGCGTCGTCCCGGAGCCGGCCGCGTTCCCCGCCCTCCTGACGCTGACGCTCACGTCGCTCGCGCTGTACGTGCTGTCCGCCCTGCCGGGCCTGTTCGGCGGCGGGGAGAGCATCGAGAGCATGCGGGACTCCCTGCGCCAGAGCGGCCTCACCCCCGAGCAGGTGGAGGAGATCGCGCCCGTCGTGGGCGCCTCCGTGACGGTGGGAACGATCATCGTCCTGCTCATCGGTGTGGCCCTGTACGCCCTGGTGTACTTCAACCTCCGCGGGGCCAAGAACTGGGCCCGCATCCTCGGCATCGTCGTGGCGATCCTGGGCACCCTCAGTGCCGTCGGCGGCATCTTCTCCTTCGTGACCTTCCCCGGCATCGGCGGCGTCCTGGCCTCCGTGCTGAGCCTGGCGCTGGTGATCGTGAACATCCTGTGGCTGGTCAAGGCCTTCAACCCGCAGGTCGCGGCCTACACCCGTCAGGGCCGCCGCGCCTGATCCCGACGCCGTTCGCCGGCGGCGAGTCCGGGGTCGCCAGCCCTCGCCCCGGCGTCGGCCAGCGGAGACCATGACGACATGGCCTCCGATCATCGACCCCCGCATCCCGTGTCCCCCCACCCCGACGACCTGGACGGCGGCGGGCGGCCCGTGGTGGGCCCGGATGAGGCGCGGCGGCGCATCGCCGGGCACTCCGGCCCGGACGCCCGCCCGCTGATCCGCCCCGATGCCCGCACCCCCGGCGTGTTCCGGGCGCTGCTCGGACTGACGGTGGCGTCCGCGGTCCTCTACGCCGCGTCGATCCTGCGCAACCTCCTCCCGGGCGCGGCCCAGGACATCGCGGACTCGCTGCCCGAGGGCAGCGCGCAGTCGCCCGCGATGACCGCCGAGGCGATCGAGGGCGCCCTCACCGGCAGCGTCTGGTTCGCGACCCTGCTGGGTCTGTCGGTCTACGCGATCGTCCTCGTCGGCCTGACCCGGCACAGCAACACGGCGCGCATCATGGGTGCCCTGTTCGCCTCGATCGCCATCTTCGTGACGCTGCTGGGGGCCATCCGCCTGTTCGTCTTCCCCGCCGGGGACGTGGTGCTGCCCCTGGTCCTGGGCGGGCTGTTCGCGCTCGTGAACGCGGCCTGGCTCGTGTGCGCCTTCAACCCGGGCCTCGCGACGACCTTCCTGCGCCGCCGGGCATGATGGGGGCATGCACCCCCTCGACGACGATCCCCACGAGACCACGGACCCCGCCCCCGATCTCGCGTCGCTGCGTCCCCTGCGCCTGTTCCAGACCGTCACGGCCGTCACGGGCGCACTGAGCGCGGCCGGCATGGGGGGCGTGCTCGCGCTGCAGTCGACGCCCGGCTACGCCCGCGCCGTGCTGGAGGCGCGCTCCTGGGGCGCGAGCGAGGTCACCGACGCCGACGTCGCCGCGTTCCTCACCCCGGCGGGGGCGTGGCCGGTGGCCGCCGCGGCGGTGGTCGTCCTGACCCTGGTGCTCCTGGCCGGCATCACCCGCCGCATCCGGGCCGTGCGCCCCGTGGGGAGCGTGCTCGTGGTGCTGGGGATGCTCACGGCGGCCTTCTGGATGGTCGACGGTGGACGGATGGTGCAGGACGGGGGAGGGGGGCCGGTCGTGCTGGGTGCCGTCGTCGGGATGCTCGTGTCCAGCGCGGTGTGGCTGCGTGTGGCACACCGGCGGGAGACGCGCGACGCCTTCGACGTCTGAGCTCGCCCCGCCTCCGACTCCGCCTCCGGTCCCGCCCGTCCCCACGCCGAGGCCCGCAGACACGCCGCTACGCCGGTCCGGTGACGGCGCGTCTGCGGGCCTCGGCGGGAGGGGCACCACGCACGACGACGGCGGCCCGCCTCCTCGAGGTGAGGAGACGGGCCGCCGTCGTGGTGCGGGGGATCAGAACTGGCGGGCCAGGATGGCCCGCTTCACCTCGGAGATCGCCTTGGTCACCTGGATGCCGCGGGGGCACGCGTCGGTGCAGTTGAAGGTCGTGCGGCAACGCCACACGCCCTCCTTGTCGTTCAGGATCTCCAGGCGCATGTCGCCGGCCTCGTCACGCGAGTCGAAGATGAACCGGTGCGCGTTGACGATGGCGGCCGGGCCGAAGTACTGGCCGTCCGTCCAGAACACCGGGCAGGACGAGGTGCACGCGGCGCACAGGATGCACTTCGTGGTGTCGTCGTAGATCGCCCGGTCGGCCTGGGACTGGTAGCGCTCCTTGGTGGGCGCGTGGCCCTCGGCGACCAGGAATGGCATGATCTCGCGGTAGGACTGGAAGAACGGGTCCATGTCCACGATCAGGTCCTTCTCCACCGGCAGGCCCTTGATGGGCTCCACCAGGATGGGCTTGGACAGGTCGAGGTCCTTCAGGAGCGTCTTGCAGGCCAGGCGGTTGCGGCCGTTGATGCGCATGGCGTCGGAGCCGCACACGCCGTGGGCGCAGGAGCGGCGGAACGACAGGGTGCCGTCGTGGTCCCACTTGACCTTGTGCAGGGCGTCCAGCACGCGGTCGGTGCCGTACATGGTCAGGCGCCACTCGTCCCAGTAGGACTCCTCGGAGGACTCCGGGAGGTAGCGGCGGACCTTGAGCACGATGTCGAAGCTCTCGACCTCGCCTGCGCCGCCACCGGCGGACTGGGTCTGCGCCTGGGCCACGGGGGCCTCGGTCTCGGTTGCTGAGTGGCTCATCAGTACTTACGCTCCATCGGCTGGTAACGGGTCACGACGACGGGCTTGGTCTCGAAGCGGATGCCCTTGACGCCCTCCATCTCCGCGGTCTCGTCACGGTAGATCATGGTGTGCGCCATGAAGTTCTCGTCGTCGCGATCGGGGTAGTCCTCGCGGTAGTGCCCGCCGCGGGACTCCTTGCGGCCCAGGGCCGCGAGGGTCATCGCCTCGGCGATGTCCAGGAGGTAGCCCAGCTCCATGCCCTCGAGCAGGTCGAGGTTGAAGCGGTGGCCCTTGTCCTGGACGGACACGTTCTCGTAGCGCCCGCGCAGCTCCTCGATCTTGGCCAGTGCGCGGCGGATCGAGTCCTCGTCGCGGAAGACCTGCATGTCCGCGTCCATGGACTCCTGGAGCTCGGCGCGGATGTCCGCGACGCGCTCGGAGCCGGTGGCGGAGCGCAGGTTCTCGATGTGCTCCACGGTCGGCAGCTCGCCGCCCTCGGGCAGCTCCACCCAGTCCGCCTGCACGGCGTACTCGGCGGCGTAGATGCCGGCGCGGCGGCCGAACACGTTGATGTCCAGCAGCGAGTTGGTGCCCAGGCGGTTGGACCCGTGCACGGACACGCAGGCCACCTCGCCGGCGGCGTACAGGCCCGGCACGACGGTGTCGTTGTCCTGGTGGACCTCGGCCTTGATGTTCGTGGGGATGCCGCCCATGAAGTAGTGGCAGGTGGGGAACACCGGCACCGGCTCCGTGTAGGGCTCGACGCCCAGGTACGTGCGGGCGAACTCGGTGATGTCCGGGAGCTTCTCGTCGATGTGCGAGGGCTCCAGGTGCGTCAGGTCGAGCAGCACATAGTCCTTGTTGGGGCCGGCGCCGCGGCCCTGACGGACCTCCTCGGCCATGGACCGGGCCACGATGTCGCGCGGGGCGAGGTCCTTGATGGTGGGGGCGTAGCGCTCCATGAAGCGCTCGCCGTCCGCGTTGCGGAGGATGCCGCCCTCGCCGCGTGCGGCCTCCGAAAGCAGGATGCCCAGGCCGGCCAGGCCGGTCGGGTGGAACTGCACGAACTCCATGTCCTCGAGCGGCAGGCCCGCGCGGTAGGCGATGGCCATGCCGTCGCCGGTGAGGGTGTGGGCGTTCGAGGTGGTCTTGTACACCTTGCCGGCGCCGCCGGTGGCGAAGATGACCGACTTGGCCTGGAAGACGTGGATCTCGCCGGTGGCCAGCTCGTAGGAGACGACGCCGGCGGTGCGCTTCTGCTTGTACGGGGTGCCGTCCTCGCGCACGGCGTCCTCCTCCACCAGAAGCAGGTCGAGCACGTAGAACTCGTTGTAGAACTCCACGTTGTGTTTGACGCAGTTCTGGTACAGCGTCTGGAGGATCATGTGGCCGGTGCGGTCCGCGGCGTAGCAGGCGCGGCGCACGGGCGCCTTGCCGTGGTCACGGGTGTGGCCGCCGAAGCGGCGCTGGTCGATCTTGCCCTCGGGGGTGCGGTTGAAGGGCAGGCCCATCTTCTCGAGGTCGAGCACCGCGTCGATGGCCTCCTTGGCCATGACCTCCGCGGCGTCCTGGTCCACCAGGTAGTCGCCGCCCTTGACGGTGTCGAACGTGTGCCACTCCCAGTTGTCCTCCTCGACGTTGGCGAGGGCCGCGCACATGCCGCCCTGGGCCGCGCCGGTGTGGGAACGCGTGGGGTAGATCTTGGTGAGGACGGCGGTGTGCGCGCGCTGACCGGCCTCGATGGCCGCGCGCATGCCCGCGCCGCCGGCGCCGACGATCACCACGTCGTACTTGTGCACCTGCATTCAGGTCTCTCTTTCTGGGTGTCTGTGACGCGGCGGCCGCTCGGGCCGGCCGCACCGCAGGGTGAGCGTTTCCGGGGTCAGCCGCAGAAGGCCGGGGAGCCCTCGAGCAGGGCGCCGGAGGCGTCCACCATGCAGGGGTCGAAGGTGAAGATCACCAGGGTGCCGAGGCTGATGATCACGGCCGTGGCGATGTACAGGATCATCGTCAGCCAGAACCGGCCGGTGCCGCGACGGGTGTAGTCGTTGATGATCGTGCGCACGCCGTTGGCGCCGTGCAGCATGGCCAGCCACAGGAGGGCCAGGTCCCAGAACTGCCACAGCGGGTGCGCCCACTTGCCGGCCACGAAGCCGAAGTCGACGGCCTGGATGCCGTCGCCCACCAGCAGGTTGGTGGTCAGGTGCACGGCGATCAGCACGACGAGGAAGACGCCCGAGATGCGCATGAACAGCCAGGCGAGCATCTCGAAGTTGCCGCGGCAGCCGCCGTCGCGCGTGTACTTGGGGTCCAGACGGCGGCTGCGGGGCGCCGCGATGGTGGTCTCAGCGGTGGTGCTCATGGCTCAGTGACCTCCGAGTGCGAGGCTGAAGTGACGGATGGCGAAGCCCAGGGTCAGGACGACCCACAGCCCCAGCACGATCCACAGCAGGGTCTTGTGGTGCTGGGTGCCGCCCTTCCAGAAGTCGACCAGGATGATGCGCAGGCCGTTCAGGGCGTGGAAGATGATCGCCGCGACGAGGCCGGCCTCGCCGAGCGCGAAGTACCACGTCTTGTACGAGCCGATCACGGCGTCGTAAGCCTCGGGGGAGACCCGGACCAGGGCCGTGTCCAGCACGTGGACGAGCAGGTAGAAGAAGATGACGACGCCGGTGACGCGGTGGCCCACCCAGGACCACATGCCGCCGTGGCCCCGGTACAGGGTTCCGCGGCCGTTCTTGGCCGGGGCCTGCGCAGTGGCGCTAGACACGGTTGATACCTCCAGGGGGAATGCACGATCCCGGTCCTCCGCCGTGGGACGACGACGGGCAGGGGCGTGTGCGAGTGGATTCCTCCTCCTAGGGTAGACCCTTCCCGCGCCTCCGTGCCCGATCGGGGGCCGGGGCGGCCACTGTGACGCGCGCGGCGCCCCGCCGCCGTCCTGTTCGGTCTGGGCTGTGCCCCGCCTGGGACGCGTCGAGTGGTCCCCCGTCCGGACGGTTCCGTAGTCTGGGCCGGTGAGCACCGATCCGAACCTGACCGATGCCCCGCGCGAGGCCGCGCCGGGCACGGCCCTGTCCCGCTTCCACGCCGTGATCCCCGCCGGGGGCGTGGGCACCCGCCTGTGGCCCCTCTCGCGGGCCGCCGCGCCGAAGTTCCTCCACGACCTCACCGGCTCGGGCCAGACCCTGATCCGTGCCACGTGGGACCGTCTGGCGCCCCTGGCCGCGGGCATGCTCGTGGTGACCGGGGAGGCCCACCGGGAGGCGGTGTGCATGCAGCTGCCGGATCTGGCGGAGACGGATCTGGTGCTCGAGCCCTCGCCCAAGGACTCCGCGGCCGCCATCGGCCTGGCCGCGGCGATCCTCTCCCTGCGTGACCCGGACACGATCATGGGCTCGTTCGCGGCGGATCAGGTGATCTCCCCGGTGGAGGTCTTCCAGGACGCGGTGCGGCAGGCCGTCGAGACGGCGGCCACCGGCCGGATCGTGACCATCGGCATCGAGCCCACGCACGCGGCCACGGGCTTCGGCTACATCCGCCGGGGCCGCCGCCTCCGCGTGGCCGGCGCTCCGGACGCGCATGACGTCGCCGCGTTCGTGGAGAAGCCGGACCTGAAGGTCGCCCAGCAGTACGTGAAGTCCGGCCGCTACCTCTGGAACGCGGGCATGTTCGTGGCGCCCGTGGGCCTCATGCTGGCCCACCTCGAGGAGAACGAGCCCGCGCTGCACGCCGGCCTGATGGAGATCGCCCGCGCGTGGGAGACGCCGGAGCGGGACGAGGTCATGGCCCGGGTGTGGCCCGAGCTGACGAAGACCGCCATCGACTACGCCGTGGCCGAGCCCGCCGCCGCCGTCGGCGACGTGGCCGTGATCCCCGGCTCCTTCACGTGGGACGACGTGGGGGACTTCGCGGCGATCGCCCGCCTGAACCCGGTCAAGGACGCCTCCGGCATCACGGTGATCGGGGACACCCCGCGCGTGTACTCGGACGACGCGTCCGGCGTCGTGGTGACGGACACGAAGCGCGTCATCGCCTTGATCGGCATCGAGGACGTCGTCGTGGTGGACACCGAGGACGCGCTGCTGGTCACCACCACGGAGCACGCCCAGGAGGTCAAGAAGGCCGTCGAGGCGCTCAAGGCCGAGGGCGTGGACGAGGTCCTCTGACCGCGTCCCCGGCGGGGTCCGGCCCGCACCGACCGGCACCCCCGGAGTAGGGTGCTGGGCCATGACCACCTCCGACTCCGTGCTGACCGGGCCCCGCCCGACCTCCGTCCCCTCGGTGGGCCCCGTGGTGGCCGAGCTCGAGGACGAGATCGTGTCCTTCCGCCGGGACCTGCACCGGCATCCCGAGCTCTCCTATGAGGAGTACCGCACCACCGACCGCATCGTGGAGCTGCTCTCCGGCTACGGGTTCTCGCCCGTGCGGATGGAGTCCACGGGCGCCTACGTGGACGTCGGGGAGGGGCCGGTGGTGCTGGCCCTGCGCGCCGACATCGACGCGCTGCCGGTCGAGGAGGAGACCGGCCTGCCCTACGTGTCCGTCAATGACGGCGTCGCGCACGCGTGTGGGCACGACATGCACACCGCCGTCATGGCGGGGGTGGCCGTCGCCCTCGGCCGCATCCTCCGCGGGGCCACCGCCGACGCCGACCTGCGCGCGGCCGGCGAGCGGGCCCACGGCACGGTCCGCGTCATCTTCCAGCCCGCGGAGGAGCGGCTGCCCGGCGGGTCGCTGTCCGTGCTGCGCCAGGGGATCCTCGACGACGTGCCCTGCATCCTGGCGGCGCACTGCGACCCGCAGGTCGACGTCGGCTCGATCGGCACCCGCATCGGCGCCATCACCTCGGCGGCGGACACCATCCGGATCACCCTCACCGGACGCGGGGGGCACACCTCGCGGCCCCACCTCACCGAGGACATGGTCTTCGCCCTGTCCCAGATCGCCGTGAACGTGCCCGCCGTGCTCTCCCGGCGGATCGACGTGCGCTCGGCCGTCTCGGTGGTGTGGGGGCAGATCGCCGCCGGCAGCGCGCCCAACGCGATCGACAACACCGGCTACCTGGCCGGGACCATGCGCTGCCTCGACGCGGACGTGTGGGAGGAGGCCGGCGCGCTGCTCGACGAGGTGGTCCGACAGGTGGCCGCGCCGTACGGCGTGCACGTGCAGCTCGAGCACGTGCGCGGCGTCCCGCCGGTGCACAACACCGAGGGCGAGACGGCGCTGATCGAGACCGCGGCGCGGCGGGAGCTCGGCTCGCGGGCGATCGTCCTGACCCCGCAGTCGATGGGCGGCGAGGACTTCGCCTGGATGACCCAGAAGGTGCCCGGCTCCATGCTGCGCCTCGGCACCCGGTCCCCGGGTGGCCCCATCTACGATCTGCACCGCGGGGACTACGCGCCGGACGAGCGGGCCATCGGCGTGGGCATGCGGGTCTTCACCGCCGCCGCGCTGCAGGTGCTCACGGGCGAGGACCACCACTGACCCCACCGCCCGCCCCCGCCGGAGGGGACGGGCCCACCGTTCGGTAGACTCGCGCTCATCCGGACGGGGCCACCCGCACGGGCCCCGTCTTTCCGCGGCCACCGGCCGCGGGCCTCGCACCGTGCCTTCCGAAATGAGGACCCCATGGGCATCGCCACCCCGTCGGCCGCGCGCCGCCGTCGTCTCCTGCTCCCCGCCGCCGCGCTCGGCGTCTCCGGTCTGCTGCTGACCGCGTGCGGCGCCCCGCCGGAGCAGTCCGAGGCCTCGGGCTCCGGCGCCGCCGAGAGCGAGGCCATCGCCACCGTGGACGGCGTCGGCTCGGACAACAAGGACTACAAGGCCTGCATCGTCTCGGACGAGGGCGGCTTCGACGACCGCTCCTTCAACCAGTCCTCCTACGAGGGCCTCAAGGCTGCCGAGAAGGCCTACGGCATCACCACCAGCGAGGCCGAGTCGAACGAGCCCAGCGAGTTCACCCCGAACGTGACCGCCATGGTCAACGCCGACTGCGACGCCGTCATCGGCGTGGGCTTCCTCCTCGGCGACGCCATGAAGCCGATCGCCGCGCAGCACTCGGACACCCACTTCTTCGGCGTGGACGTCACCGCGGAGGGCTTCTCCGACAACTTCCAGAAGCTCACCTACGACACGGCGCAGGCGGCGTTCCTGGCCGGCTACCTGGCGGCGGGCACCACCGAGACCGGCACCGTGGCCACCTATGGCGGCATGGAGATCCCCACCGTCACCATCTTCATGGACGGCTTCGCCCGCGGCGTGGAGCACTACAACGAGGTCAAGGACAAGGACGTCAAGGTCCTGGGCTGGGACAAGGACGCGAAGACCGGCTCCTTCACGGGCGACTTCAAGAACGTGGCCAACGGCAAGACGAACACCGCCAACTTCATCAACGAGGGCGCCGACATCGTGATGCCGGTGGCCGGCCCCGTGGGCCTGGGCACCCTGGACGCCGTCCGCGAGGCGAACCAGGGCGGCAAGGACGTCAAGGTCATCTGGCCGGACTCGGACGGCTACGAGTCCACCAAGGACGGCAACCTGATCCTCACCTCGGTGAAGAAGAACATGGGCCAGTCCGTCGCCGACGTGATCGCCGCGGACCTGAAGGACGAGTTCTCGGCCGAGCCCTACGTGGGCACGTTGGAGAACAAGGGCGTCGAGCTGGCCCCGTTCCACGACTTCGAGGACACGGTGCCGCAGGAGCTCAAGGACGAGCTCAAGGATCTCGAGGCCAAGATCGTCTCGGGCGAGCTGAAGGTCGGCTCGGAGTACTCCCCGGAGGCCTGACCCGCCTCGCCACCGCCGCAGGGCCGGCCCGGACCCCTCCGGACCGGCCCCGCGGCGCGCGGGCGCCCGGCCCGCCCCCGCCGCCGAGCGCGGCACCACGAGCATCGACCAGACGGAAGGCCCTCGATGAGGCTCGAACTGCGCGGGATCACCAAGCGCTTCGGCTCGTTCGCCGCGAACGAGGACGTGAACCTGACCGTGGAGTCGGGGCGGGTGCACACCCTCCTCGGCGAGAACGGCGCCGGCAAGTCCACCCTGATGAACGTCCTCTTCGGGCTCTACGAGCCCACCGAGGGGGAGATCCTGCTCGACGGCGAGCCCGTCCGGTTCTCCGGCCCCGGCGAGGCCATGCGCGCGGGCATCGGCATGGTGCACCAGCACTTCATGCTCGTGCCCGTCTTCACGGTGGCCGAGAACGTGGCCCTCGGCGACGAGCACACCCGCGCCCTGGGCGTGCTCGACCTCGAGGCCACCCGCCGGCGGATCCGGGAGATCTCCGCGCAGTACGGCTTCGACGTGGACCCGGACGCCGTCGTCGAGGACCTGCCCGTGGGCGTGCAGCAGCGCGTCGAGATCATCAAGGCCCTCGTCCGCGACGCACGCATCCTCATCCTGGACGAGCCGACCGCCGTGCTCACCCCCCAGGAGACCGACGAGCTGCTCGGCATCATCCGCCAGCTGCGCGCGGACGGCACGGCGATCGTGTTCATCTCCCACAAGCTGCGCGAGGTCAAGGCCGTCTCGGACGACATCACCGTGCTGCGCCGCGGCCGCGTGGTCGGCACGGCGGACCCCTCCGCCGAGGCCGCCGAGCTGGCCGCCCTCATGGTGGGCCGGAACGTCGTCCTCGAGCGGCGCAGGACGGCCCCGACCCTGGGGGAGGAGACGTTCCGCGTCGAGGGCCTCTCCGTCGTCTCGCCCACGGGCCAGGTGCTGCTGGACGCCGTGTCCTTCGCCGTCCGCCAGGGCGAGGTCCTCGCCGTGGCCGGTGTGCAGGGCAACGGGCAGACGGAGCTGACCGAGGCGATCATGGGCCTGGTCAAGGCCACCGGCTCCGTCACCCTGGACGGCCGGGAGCTGATCGGCCGGTCCACCCGCCAGATCATCCGCGCCGGCGTCGGCTTCGTGCCCGAGGACCGCTCCACGGACGGGCTCGTCGGCCCGTTCTCCGTGGCGGAGAACATGGTGCTCAACCGGTACGACGTCGCCCCGGCCGGCAACGCCGTGCAGATGCGCCCCGCCGCGGTGCGGGCGCTCGCCGAGCGCCGCGTGGCCGAGTTCGACGTCCGCACCCAGGGCGTGGACCTGCCGGTCTCCTCCCTCTCGGGAGGCAACCAGCAGAAGGTCGTCATGGCCCGCGAACTCGTGGACGGGCTGCGCCTGTTCATCGCCTCGCAGCCCACGCGCGGCGTGGACGTCGGCTCGATCGAGTTCCTGCACGACCGGATCATCGCCGAGCGCGACGCCGGCACCCCCGTGCTGATCGTCTCCACCGAGCTGGACGAGGTCCTCGAGCTGGCGGACCGGATCGCCGTGATGTACCACGGGCGGATCGTCGGCATCGTGCCGGGGGACACCTCGCGCGAGACGCTCGGCCTCATGATGGCCGGCCAGACCCCCGACGACGCGGCCCTCGCCTCCGGCGCAGACGTCGCCGCGGGCACGCCCGGCACCGCCGGTGAGGCGCCCGCCGCCCACCCCACCACGGAAGGAGAGCGCCCGTGAGCACCGCCGCCCCGCAGCGCCCGGCCCCCGCGTCCGACCCCCGCGTCCGGCCCGCCCCCGCCGACTCCGCCCTGCGCCGGATCCTCTCGGGCAACGGCACGGTCACCGTCCTGGCGATCCTGCTGTCCCTGCTGATCTCCGGCCTGCTGATCATCGCCGTGGACGAGGACGTCCGCGATGCCGCCGGCTACTTCTTCGCCCGCCCGGGCGACCTGCTCTCCGCCGCCTGGGCCGCGTTCGCCGGAGCCTTCGCGGCCCTGTTCCGCGGCGCCGTCTTCAACTACCGGGCCTCGGACGCGACGGGCATGCTCTACCCGCTCACCGAGACCCTCACCGTGGCGACCCCGCTGATCATCATCTCGCTGGGCATCGCCATCGCCTTCCGGGCGGGCCTGTTCAACATCGGCGGCCAGGGCCAGTTCATCTTCGGCGCCATGTTCGCCACGTGGTTCGGCGTGCACCTGCATCTGCCGCCCGGCGTGCACCTGCTGCTCGTCGTCGTGATGGGCGTGCTCGGCGGCGTGCTGTGGGGCTCCGTCGTCGGCGTGCTCAAGGCCTGGACGGGCGCGCACGAGGTGATCCTCACGATCATGCTCAACTACGTGGCGGTGAACCTGCTCGCCTACCTGTTGAACACCCCCGTCCTGCGGGCGCCCGGCACCACGAACCCGGTGTCCGCGCCGCTGGACCGCTCCGCCATGTTCCCGCGGCTGCTGGGGACCGACTTCCGGCTGCACTGGGGCTTCTTCGTCGCCCTGCTGGCCGTGCTCTTCACGTGGTGGCTGATGCAGCGCTCCACCCTCGGCTTCCGCCTGCGGGCCGTGGGTGCCAACCCCGACGCCGCCCGCACCGCCGGCATCTCCGTGAAGGGCTCCTACGTGGCCGCCATGGCGATCTCCGGCGGCCTCGCCGGCCTGGCCGGCGCCACCCACGTGGCCGGCACGGAGAGCACGCTGAACACCTCCGTGGCCGGGTCCTTCGGCTTCGACGCGATCACGGTGGCCCTGCTCGGCCGGTCCCACCCGGTGGGCGTGCTGTTCGCGGGCCTGCTCTTCGGCGCCCTGCGCGCCGGCGGCGTGACCATGCAGACCGAGACCGGGGTGCCGGTCGACATCGTCCTCGTGGTGCAGTCCGTGATCGTGCTGCTCATCGCGGCCCCGCCGCTGGTCCGCGCCATCTTCCGACTGCCCGCCCCGGGCGCCGCCCGTGCCCGCCGCGCCGCCGACCCCGTGACCCAGCCCGCCGTGGCCGGCGCCTCGGTGACCGGCGCCGGCGGCCACGCCGCCGCCCCGTCCACGGGCGTCCAGGCGGCCGCGGCCGCCGCCGTCGCGGACCCGCAGGCTCCGACCACTGCACCCACGGACACGGCCCCGACCCACCGCCCGCACGAGCAGAAGGGGGACGCCCGATGAGCGCGACCGCCGCCCGGCCCCACGCCGACGTCGTCCGCCCCGAGTCCGTCGAGCCCGCCCGGGTCGTGGTCCGGCACTGGACCACCCCGATCGCCCTGACGATCCTGACCCTGCTGGCCCTGGCCGTCTTCGCCCTCGGCGCCCCCGAAGCGACGGCGACCTTCCGGCTCTCCAACGCGTCCGACGCCGTCGTGCTCCCGGACCTGACCGCCGAGCCCGTGCTGGGGGGCTGGCTGCTCGTCGGGCTCATGGCGGTGCTGACCGCGGTGGCCTGGCTGGCGACCCTGCGCTCGGGGCGCACCCCCGGCTGGGCCGCGGCCCTGTTCGCCGTCGCGTTCGTGGCCGCGTTCCTCATCTGGGTGATCGGCTCGGCGGACAACACCACCGTGTTCCTCACCGGCCTGATCGCCGGCTCGTTCGCGCTGGCCGTCCCGCTGATCTTCGGCTCGATGGCCGGCATCCTGGCCGAGCGCTCGGGCGTGGTGAACATCGCGATCGAGGGTCAGCTGCTGGCGGGCGCGTTCACGGCCGCCGTCGTCGGCACCGCCACCGGCTCGCCCTGGGCGGGCCTGGCCGCCGCGATCGTGGCCGGCGTCCTCGTGTCCTGGCTGCTCGCCGTGTTCTCGATCAAGTACCTGGTCAACCAGGTGATCGTCGGCGTCGTGCTCAACGTGCTCGTGGCCGGCCTGACGAGCTTCCTGTACTCCACCGTCCTCACCGGCGGGGACACCGAGCTCAACGCGCCGCCGCACTTCCCGAACCTGCGGATCCCGGGCCTGGCGGACATCCCCGTGCTCGGGCCCATCCTGTTCGACCAGACGATCCTGGGCTACGCGATGTACCTGCTCGTGATCGCGCTGTGGTTCGCCCTGTTCCGCACCCGCTGGGGCCTGCGCGTGCGCGCCGTGGGCGAGCATCCCAAGGCCGCGGACACCGTGGGCATCGACGTGAACCGCACGCGGTACGCCGCCGTCCTGCTGGGCGGTGCGGTGGCCGGCATGGGTGGGGCGTTCTTCACGCTCGTCTCCGCGTCGTCCTTCACCAAGGAGATGACGGCGGGCCAGGGCTTCATCGCGCTCGCGGCCGTGATCTTCGGCCGCTGGAACCCGATCGGCGCGTTCTTCGCGGCGCTGCTGTTCGGCTTCGCCACCAACATGCAGTACGTCCTGGCGATCCTCGGCACCCCGGTGCCGAGCCAGTTCATGGCGATGCTCCCGTACCTCGTCACGGTGTTCGCCGTGGCCGGCCTCGTGGGTCGCTCGCGCGGCCCGGCCGCCTCGGGCGTGCCGTACGTGAAGGAGTAGCCGTGGCGGACGGGCAGCACACGACGACGGCGCCGCGCGTGGACTGGGACCGGCTGCGGGCCGCGGCCCTGGCCGCCACGGAGCACGCCTACGTGCCCTACTCGGGGTTCCGGGTGGGCGCCGCCGCGCTCACCGACGACGGCCGCCTCGTCTCGGGCTGCAACATCGAGAACGCGTCCTACGGGCTGACGCTGTGCGCCGAGTGCGCGCTGCTGGCCGACCTGCGCATGGGCGGGGGCGGCCGACTGGCCGCGTTCGTGTGCGTGGACGGCGCGGGCGTGCTCACCATGCCCTGCGGGCGGTGCCGCCAGCTGCTGTACGAGTTCCGCGCCCCCGGGCTCGTGCTGCTCACCCCGACGGGGGAGCGGGGGATCGACGCGGTGCTGCCGGACGCCTTCGGCCCGGCCGACCTGGAGCGGGCGGACCGTCCCTGACCTGCGGCGCGCTCCCGGGCCCGCTCGCTAGAGTCGGAGGCTGACCGTCGCAGCCGTCCTCCGAGGAGAACCCCATGACCGCGCAGCCGCAGGCCGAGCCCTTCGACGCCGTCGAGGTGATCCGCACCAAGCGGGATCGGGGGACGCTGTCCCCCGAGCAGATCGACTGGGTGGTGGACGCGTACACCCGCGGCGTGGTGGCGGACGAGCAGATGTCCGCCCTGGCCATGGCGATCCTGCTCAACGGCATGGACCGCGCCGAGATCGCCCGCTGGACGGACGCGATGATCGCCTCGGGTGAGCGCATGGACTTCGGCGGGCTCACCACCCCGGACGGCCGCCCCCTGGCCACCGCGGACAAGCACTCCACCGGCGGCGTGGGGGACAAGATCACCCTGCCGCTGGCCCCGCTCGTGGCCTCCTTCGGGGTGGCCGTGCCGCAGCTGTCCGGCCGCGGCCTCGGCCACACCGGCGGCACCCTGGACAAGCTCGAGGCGATCCCCGGGTGGCGGGCCGACCTCAGCAACGAGGCGATGCTGCGCCAGCTCTCCGAGGTGGGCGCCGTGATCTGCGCGGCCGGCTCGGGCCTGGCCCCGGCGGACAAGCGCCTGTACGCCCTGCGCGACGTCACCGGCACGGTGGAGGCCATCCCGCTGATCGCCTCCTCGATCATGTCCAAGAAGATCGCCGAGGGCACCGGCGCCCTCGTGCTGGACGTCAAGTGCGGCTCGGGCGCGTTCATGAAGGACGAGGCGTCCGCCCGCGAGCTGGCCCGGACCATGGTGGACCTCGGCCGGGACGCCGGGGTGGACACCTCGGCGCTGCTCACGGACATGTCCGTGCCCCTGGGCCGGACGGCCGGCAACGCCCTCGAGGTCCGCGAGTCGGTGGAGGTGCTCGCCGGCGGCGGCCCGGCCGACGTCGTGGAGCTCACCGTGGCGCTCGCCGCCGCGATGCTCGCCGGCGCCGGGGTCACGGACGTGGACCCGGCCGAGCACCTGGCCAACGGCCGGGCGATGGACGTGTGGAACCGGATGATCGAGGCCCAGGGCGGCGACCCGCGCGCGGCCCTCCCGACGGCGGCCCACACCGAGGACGTCGTCGCGGAGACGGACGGCGTCCTCACCGAGCTGGACGCGATGGCCGTGGGCCTGGCCGCGTGGCGCCTCGGCGCCGGGCGGGAGCGACAGGGCCAGGCCGTCCAGGCCGCGGCCGGCGTCGAGGTGCACGTGCGCCCCGGCGAGCGCGTGGCCCGGGGCCAGAAGGTGCTGACCCTGCACACGGACACGCCGGAGCGCTTCGAGCGGGCGAAGGCCGCGCTCGCCGGCGGCTGGGCGGTCGGCGAGCTCGACGACGACGCCGCCCGGGCCTTGCGCGAGCGCTCCGTGATCCTGGACCGGATCGGCTGACCGGATGCTCGCGTGGCTCGAGGGGGCGATCCTCCACGCCTCCGCGCAGTGGTGGGTTCTGCCGCTGACGCTGCTGCTGTGCCTGCTCGACGGCATCGTGCCGGTCTTCCCGTCGGAGTCGGTGCTGGTGGCCCTCGGCGCGATCGTCCGCGACGGGCATCCGTTCTCCCTGTGGGCGCTGTGGGGGGTCGGCTTCGCGGGCGCGTTCCTGGGGGACGTGGCCGCGTACGCGATCGGCCGTGCCGTGGGCGTGGAGCGGTTCCGGTGGATGCGGCTGCGGCGGGTGCGGGCCACGGTCGAGGTCGCCCGTCACCACCTGCACAGCCACGGCGCGCTGCTGCTGTTCACCGCTCGGTTCATCCCCGGCGGCCGCGTGGCCCTGAACCTCACGGCCGGCGCCACCCGTTATCCTCCGGTGCGGTTCGTGGGGCTGGACCTGCTCTCCACGGCCAGCTGGGCCGCGTACTCGATCATGATCGCGCGCCTGACCGCAGGCTGGCTGGAGAACCCGGTGCTGCAGATCGCCGTCTCCGTGACGGGTGCCGCGCTCGTGGGCCTGCTGCTGGACCGGCTGCTCAAGGCCCTGCTGCGCCGCCGGCTGGGGGCCGGGGTGAAGGGCCTCACCCTGGCCGAGCAGGAGGCCCTGCGCTGAGCGCCCTGCCGTAGAGTGACGCCCGTGACGACGACGCAGCTTCCGGACACCGCATCCCCCTCCCCGCTCGAGGTCGACCTGGCCGTCCTGCCCAAGGTCTCCCTCCACGACCACCTCGACGGCGGCCTGCGCGTGGGCACCGTCCTCGACCTGGCCCGCGAGGCCGGCGTCGACGTCCCCGCGGACACCGTCGAGGGCCTGGCCGAGTGGATCGCCGAGCACGCCAACGGCGAGTCCCTCGAGAAGTACCTGCAGGTCTTCGCCCTGACCACCGCCGTGATGCAGACCCGCGAGCAGCTGCGCCGCGTGGCCCGCGAGTTCGTCGAGGACCTGGTCGCCGACGGCGTCGTCTACGGCGAGATCCGCTGGGCCCCCGAGCAGCACCTGGCCGGCGGGCTGACCCTGGACGAGGCCGTCGAGGCCGTGCAGGCCGGCCTGGACGAGGCGGTCGAGGCCGCCGACGCCGCGGGCCACGTGATCCGCGTGGGCCAGCTGGTCACCGCGATGCGGCACGCCGACCGGGCCCAGGAGATCGCCGAGCTGGCCGTGCGCCACCGCGAGGCCGGCGTCGTGGGCTTCGACATCGCGGGCGCCGAGGCCGGGTTCCCGCCCTCCCGCTTCGCCGACACCTTCACGTGGCTGGCCGCCCACCACCTGCCCGTCACCGTGCACGCGGGCGAGGGCGACGGCCTGGACTCCGTCCGCTCGGCCCTCGTGGACGGCCGCGCCCTGCGTCTGGGCCACGGCGTGCGCCTGGCCGAGGACATCTCGGTGGAGTACGGCGGCGTGGACGAGGACGGCGAGCAGCTGGACGAGCTGACCGGCATCGTGGACCTGGGCGAGACCGCCGCGTGGGTGCGGGACCGGCAGATCGCCCTGGAGGTCTGCCCGTCCTCGAACCTGCAGACCGGCGCGGTGGACGCCGCGGCGGGCATCGCGGGCCATCCCATCGACCTGCTCGTGCAGCTCGGCTTCCGCGTCACCGTGAACACGGACAACCGGCTCGTCTCGGACGTGTCCCTGACCGACGAGCTCTACCTGCTCGCCGAGACCTTCGGCTACTCGCTCTCCGAGCTGCTGGACCTGCAGCTCAACGCCGCCGAGGCCGCCTTCCTGTCCGTGGACGAGCGCGAGGACCTCGCCGAGATCCTCGTGGCCGGCTGGGGCGAGGTCATCTCCGGCGACGCCGTCGGCCCGGTCCTCGAGGAGCTGGACGACGAGGACGAGGACGACTGATCCGCCCGTGAGCGCGAGTGTGGACCGTCTGGTGGCGGTGGTCGAGGCCCTGCGCGACCACTGCCCGTGGACGGCCGCGCTCACCCACGCCGACCTCGCCGAGTACCTCGTGGAGGAGGCGTACGAGGCGGTGGCGGAGATCGAGTCCCGCGACGCCGCCGCATGGGCCGACGTGCCCGCGCGTCGGGCCGACGGCGCGTACCCCGCCCTGGCCGCCGAGCTCGGGGACGTCCTGTTCCAGGTGGTCCTGCACGCCGCCGTCTCCCGGGCGCCGGGCGCCCCGGCGGAGACGGCCGGGTTCCGCCTGGACGACGCCGCCGACGCCCTCACCGCCAAGATGATCCGGCGCAACCCGCTCGTGCTCACCCCCGAGGGCGGCCTGCGCCCGGCCGAGGAGCTCGCCGCCGTCACGCCCGAGGCCGTCGAGCTGGCCTGGGAGCGGGTCAAGGCGCAGGAGCGGGCCGCCGCGGGGCTCTCGTCCGCCGCCCCGGCCCACGGCGACGGCGGCACCGGCCCGGGCCTCGACGTCGGCGACATCCCGGCCCGGCTGCCGGCGCTGGCCGCCGCCGCGAAGGTGGTCGACCGCGCGGCCCGGCAGGAGCCGGACCCGCTCGCGGCGCACGTCCCGGCGCCGGCCGCCGAGGCGGGGGAGCGCCCGGCGGCGGTGTGGCCCGACGAGGCCGCGCTCGGGGCGGAGCTGTTCGCGCTGGTGCGCCGGGCCCGGGCGGCGGGGCTCGACCCCGAACGGGCCCTGCGCACCACGGTGGCGCGGGTGCGTGCGGGGGACTGGTCGGCCCTGCGCCCGTCCGGCTGACGCGGCGCCGCTCCGGCCCGGCCGCAGCCCCGACCGCGCCCCAGCGACATCGCAGCAGGGGGGAACGGCGGTCTTGTCGCCGGCGCGCGGCCGACTGGAACCTGAGGTCCCCGCTAGGCTGAGGCCGTGTCCACGCCGCGGGCACGACTTCCGACTTCGATTGAAGGAGACCCGTCCATGGCCCTGATCGACGCCATCCACGCTCGCGAGATCCTCGACTCGCGCGGCAACCCCACCGTCGAGGTGGAGGTCCTGCTCACCGACGGCTCCCTGGGCCGCGCGGCCGTGCCCTCGGGCGCGTCCACCGGCGAGTTCGAGGCGGTCGAGCGCCGTGACGGGGACAAGAAGCGCTACGGCGGCAAGGGTGTGCTGGACGCCGTCGCCGCCGTCGGGGGCATCGCGGAGGAGCTCGAGGGCGAGTTCGCCGCGGACCAGCGCGCCGTGGACCGCGCGATGCTGGACCTGGACGGCACCCCCAACAAGGGCAAGCTGGGCGCGAACGCGATCCTGGGCGTGTCCATGGCCGTCGCGGCGGCCGCCGCGCAGGCCTCCGACCTCTTGCTCTACAAGTACCTGGGCGGCCCGAACGCCCACGTGCTGCCCGTGCCGATGATGAACATCCTCAACGGCGGCGCCCACGCGGACTCCAACGTGGACATCCAGGAGTTCATGATCGCCCCGATCGGCGCCCCGTCCTTCCGCGAGGCCCTGCGCTGGGGCACCGAGGTCTATCACGCCCTGAAGACCGGGCTGCAGGAGAAGGGCCTGTCCACCGGCCTGGGCGACGAGGGCGGGTTCGCCCCGTCCCTGGAGTCCAACCGCGCCGCCCTGGACCTCATCGCCGAGGCCGTGACGAAGGCCGGCTACCGCCTGGGTGAGGACATCGCGCTGGCGCTGGACGTCGCCTCCTCCGAGTTCTTCGCCAAGGGCTCCTACACCTTCGAGGGCCAGCAGCGCTCCGCCGAGGAGATGGCCGCCTACTACACCGAGCTGGTGGACAACTACCCGATCGTCTCCATCGAGGACCCGCTCGACGAGGACGACTGGGAGGGCTGGCAGCACCTGACGGCGCAGCTGGGCGATCGCGTCCAGCTGGTGGGCGACGACCTGTTCGTCACCAACGTGGAGCGGCTGCAGCGCGGCATCGACGAGAAGGCCGGCAACGCCCTGCTCGTGAAGGTCAACCAGATCGGCTCCCTGACTGAGACCTTCGACGCGATCTCCCTGGCCCAGCGCCACATGTTCCACTGCATGATCTCGCACCGCTCGGGCGAGACCGAGGACACGTTCATCGCGGACCTCGCGGTGGCCACCAACGCCGGCCAGATCAAGACCGGCGCCCCGGCCCGCTCGGACCGCGTGGCCAAGTACAACCAGCTGCTGCGCATCGAGGAGGACCTGGCCGACGCCGCCGTCTACGCGGGCCGCTCCGCCTTCCCGCGCTTCCGCGGTTGACCGTCCCCGACGACGACGCGCGGGCCCGCCCGGATCCCTCCGGGCGGGCCCGCGTCCGTCCCGGGTGTGGCCAGGATCCTGTCAGGGGCGGGCAGTAGGCTGGGAGGGTCCCCGCCACGCGTCCGAAGGAGTCCGCGATGAGTCCGCGCCGCCCCCGCGTGCCCCGTGTCGACCCGACGACGGGCGCCCCGCGCCGGACCGCCGTCGCGGCCCCGGCGGCCCCGACGACGGCCTCCCCGAAGGCGGACGCGCCCACGCCGACCCCCGCGGCCCCTGCGGCCCCCACGCCGGCGCCCGCGGCGACGGACGCCGAGGTCATCGACCTGCAGAGCATCCAGGAGCGCCGCCAGGCCGGTCACCCGGACGTGGACCGGGCCGACACGGCCCCCGCCGAGGACACCGCCGCCCCCGCATCCCCGTCGGCACCCCCGCGCCGCACGGCTCTGGCCCGCCCGGCCGGGCGTCGGCCCCGGCCCGCCCCCCGCGGCGCCGCATCCGCCGCCGCCACGGCCGCCCGCCGTCGGGCCCCGCTGCCGGAGCCGGTGCCGGCCCGGCAGATCACGGGCCGCTCGCTCATCGTCGTCGCCGTGCTGCTGCTGGCCGCCGTCCTGGTGGCCCCCACGCTGCGCGCGTTCCTGAACCAGCAGCTGGAGATCTCGGCCGCGCGCGAGGAGATCGCCACCATGCAGGCCCAGCGCGAGGACTACGAGCGGCGGATCCAGCTGTGGGACGACCCCGCCTACGTGACCCAGCAGGCGCGCGAGCGCCTCGAGCTGGTCATGCCGGGGGAGACCCTGTACTCCGTGACGGGACGACCCTCCGAGACCGAGACCGAGACCGAGACCGAGACCGACACCGAGGCCGAGGACACGCCCGCCGCCGACGCGGACGAGGTCGTCAACACCCGCCTGCCGTGGGCCGAGGGCCTGTGGGACTCGGCCGTCCGCGCCGGGCTCGAGTGAGCCCCGCGCCCCGCCCCCGCCCGCACCACCCCCGCACCCCCGAGGACACCATGACCGTCAGCCCCCGCCCCGCCCAGGACCGCACCGTCACCGAGCAGGACCTGGACACCCTGTCCCGCCAGCTCGGCCGCCCGGTCCGGGACGTCGTGGAGATCGGCGCCCGCTGCGTGTGCGGCAACCCCCTCGTGGCCACCACCGCGCCGCGGCTCTCCAACGGCATCCCGTTCCCCACGACCTTCTACCTGACGCACCCCGTGCTGACGGCGGCGGTCTCGCGCGTGGAGGCGGACGGGGAGATGGCACGCATGAACGACCGCCTCGCCCAGGATCCCGCGCTCGCGGCCGCGCACCGCGCGGCGCACGAGGCCTACATCGCCGAGCGGGACCGGGTCGGGGCCGAGGCCGGCACGGGGCCCGTCCCGGAGATCGCCGGGGTCTCGGCCGGCGGCATGCCCGAGCGCGTGAAGTGCCTGCACGCCCTCGTGGGCCACGCGCTCGCGGCCGGGCCGGGGGTGAACCCGCTCGGTGACGAGGCGATCGCCCTGGTGGCCCCGTGGTGGACGCCCGAGGTCTGCGCGTGCGAGGGCGCGTGGGACGAGGCCGCGGCGGTGCCCACGAAGGACCTGTCCCGGCACGTGAGGCACCTCGAACGCGTCGCCGCGCTCAAGGAGGTCACGGTGGCCGGCGTGGACTGCGGCACGAACTCCATCCGCCTGCTGATCTCCCGGCCGGCCGGGACGGACGAGACCACCGGCGCCGGGGCCGACCCGGCGGCGCCGCTGGCCGACGTCGTGCGCGAGATGCGCGTGGTGCGCCTGGGCGAGGGCGTGGACGCCACCGGCGCGTTCTCCGACGCCGCGCTGGAGCGCACCTTCGCGGCGGTCGACGAGTACGCCCGCCTGGTCCAGCGCCACCACGCCGGCCGGGTCCGGTTCGTGGCCACCTCCGCCAGCCGGGACGTCTCCAACCGGGCCGCGTTCGTCGACGGCGTCCGGGAGCGGCTCGGCGTCGAGCCGGAGGTCGTCTCGGGCGCCGAGGAGGCCGGCCTGTCCTTCGCGGGCGCCGTCTCCGCCGTCGAGACCGCGGACCTGGGCCCGGAGGACCTCGTGCTCGTCGTGGACCTCGGCGGCGGCTCCACCGAGCTGGTCGTCGGCACGCCCGCGGGCGAGGTCGTGGGCGCGGTCAGCCTGGACATGGGCTGCGTGCGGTTCACCGAGCGTCATCTGCGCTCCGACCCCCCGACGTCGGATGAGGTCACCGCGGCCCGCGCAGACGCGCTCCGTCTCCTCGACGACGCCGCTGCCCGCCTGCCGCTGGAACGCGTGGCGCGCGTGGTCGGCGTGGCCGGCTCGGTGACCACCGTGACCGCCGAGGCCCTCGGGCTCAGCACGTACGAGCCCGAGGCCATCCACGGTGCGCGCCTGCCGATCGCCGAGTTCCGCGCGGCGGCGGAGGGCCTCGTGGCGGCGACCCGGGCCGAACGCGCCGAGCGGGGGTTCATGCACCCGGGACGGGTGGACGTGATCGGCGCGGGCGCGCTGCTGTGGAGCACCGTCCTGGAGCGGGTGGCCGAGGTCGCGGGCGTCACCGAGGCCTGGGCGAGCGAGCACGACATCCTGGACGGGATCGTGCTCTCGCTGCGGTCCTGACCACGACGGCGGAGAGTGGAGGGGCCGGGCCCGTGCGTGCGTAGACTGGCGGTATGTCTCTCACCCCTGAACTGTCTCCCAAGCCGCGCCTGCTGATCGTCGGCGGCGGCTACGCCGGGTTCCATGTCGCCCGCGAGCTGCAGAAGAAGGTCGCCGAGCGCGGCGGCGTCGTGACCGTCGTCGACCCCCGCCCGTACATGACGTACTACCCGTTCCTGCCCGAGGTCGTGGGCGGCCACATCGAGGGCCGCCACGTGAACGTGGACCTGCAGACGCACCTCAAGGACGCCGAGGTCGTCCGCGGCGCCGTCGTGTCCGTGGACCACGCCGGCCGCACCGCCGTGGTGCGCGGCGAGGGCGGCGACGAGTTCGAGATCCCGTACCAGGACATCGTGATGACCGCGGGCGCCGTGACCCGCGTGTTCCCGATCCCGGGTCTGGGCGAGCAGGGCATCGGTCTGCGCTCGGTCGAGGAGGCCGTCCAGCTGCGCAACCAGATCCTGGAGCGCCTGGACGCCGGTTCCCTGATGACGGACGCCGAGGAGCGCAAGCGTGCCCTGACCTTCGTGGTGGTGGGCGGCGGCTTCGCCGGGATCGAGGCCATCGCGGAGATGGAGAACCTCATCCGCAACGCCGTGGAGCGCAACGAGCGCCTCTCCCAGTCGGAGATCCGGATCGTCCTCGTCGAGGCCATGGGCCGCATCATGCCCGAGGTCTCCGAGGAGCAGGCCCAGGGCGTGGTGGAGCACCTGAAGGACCGCGGCATCGAGGTCCTGCTCAACACCTCGCTGGGCGACGCCACGGACGGCGTCATGAAGCTCGTGGCCATGCCCTCCAAGGAGGAGGCGGAGACCTTCGCGGCGGACACCCTCGTGTGGTGCGCCGGCGTGGTGGCCAACTCCGTGGTCAAGAGCACCGACTTCCCGGTGGACGACCGCGGCCGCGTGGAGGCCACCCCCACCCTGCAGATCAAGGACGGCGAGGCCGGCGCGCTCGAGGGTGCGTGGGCCTGCGGCGACGTCTCCGCCGTGCCGGACCTGACCGGGGCCGGCCCGGGCGGCTTCTGCGTCCCGAACGCCCAGCACGCCATCCGTCAGGCCAAGCGTCTGGCCGCCAACTACATGGCCGTGCGCCACGGCGAGGGCGAGGTGCAGGAGTACGTGCACAAGTCCCTGGGCACCGTGGCGGGGCTGGGCTTCGGCCGCGGCGTGGGCAACCCGCTGGGCACCAAGATCGCCGGCATCCCGGCGTTCCTGGCCCACCGCGGCTACCACGGCTACGCGATGCCCACCCTGGAGCGGAAGTTCCGCATCCTGTCCGGCTGGGTCGCCGAGACCCTGTTCGGCCGTGACTCCACCTCGGTGGCGGGCCTGGACACCCCGTTCAACCCGTTCCGCCGCGCCGCCGGCGTCGAGCTCGAGCCCGGCCGCTTCGAGCGGCAGCGGGCCCTCGAGTCCTCGAAGGGCTGATCCTGCAGCCAGCGGGCCGCCGGCCCCGTCCGAGCGCATCGGACGGGGCCGGCGTCGTCCGCACCCGGGCCCGCGTCCACGGGCCCGCCACGCCCCCGTGGCCCAACTGGCAGAGGCGGCCGACTTAAAATCGGCGTGTTGCGGGTTCGAGTCCCGCCGGGGGCACCACGCGTCTCCCCGCGCGCCTCGCTTCTGCGCCCACCGTGAACAGCCGGTGAACCGGCGCGGATCCACGCTCCGGCCCCGCGCGCGGACGCAGACATCCCGATAGGATCGTGCTGAACCCCGGGGCACGAGCGCTGCTCACTGCGGCGGCGTGCGACCGGGCCGACTCGACCCGAAGGAGCGAGCCGTGGCGAATCCGGTCATGAACTCTCAGAACTTCCAGCAGCAGATGCAGGGCGGCGGACAGGCGCAGCCCGGTTGGTACCAGGGCGGGCAGCAGTCCGCGCAGTCCCCGTACGGCCAGCAGCAGAGCCCGTACGGCCAGGCCCAGGCGTTCGGCGCCGGCCAGGCGGCCCAGCAGTACGCGCACCAGCAGTCCATGGAGGACGCCTTCCGCGCGCCCTCCGCCGGCCCGGAGCAGACCGGCCGGATGACCTTCAACGACGTCGTCGGCAAGACCGGCCTGATGCTCGTGCTCGTCGTGGTGGCGGGCGCCGTGGGCTGGTTCTCGCCGGGCCTGATGATCATCGGCGCGATCGCCGGCCTCGTGCTGGGCCTGGTCAACGCGTTCAAGCGCGAGCCCTCGCCCGTGCTGATCATGGCCTACGCCGTGGCGCAGGGCCTGTTCCTGGGCGGCATCTCGGCGTTCTTCGAGGGCGCCTACCCGGGCATCGTGGTGCAGGCCGTGCTCGGCACCTTCTCCGTGTTCGCGGTGATGCTGGCGCTCTACACCTCGGGCAAGTTCCGCCCGACCCCGCGCATGACGAAGATCGTCATGGGCGCCATGATCGGCTACCTCGTCTTCATGCTCGTCAACCTGGTCCTCACCTGGACCGGCATCGGCAACATGCGTGAGGGCGGCCTGGGCCTGATCATCGGCGCGATCGCCGTGCTGCTCGCCGCGTACTCGCTGACGATGGACTTCGAGATGGCCGCCGTGGGCGTGAAGAACGGCGCCCCGCAGAAGTACTCCTGGTCCGTGGCCTTCGGCCTGACCGTGACCCTGATCTGGCTGTACATCGAGATCCTGCGCATCGTCGCCATCCTGCGCGGCAACGACTGACCGGCGCCCCGTCCCCGCACGGAGACCCGCACCGCCGCCCCGGTCCTGCACAGGGCCGGGGCGGTCTGCGTCCGCGAGGGCGTAGATTGAGGGGGTCCCTCGCCGTCACCCAGGAGGTCCCGTGACCGAGACCAGCGACCTGCCCGCCTTCGGGGCTCCGGACGCCACCGGCACCCAGCACCGCCTGCACCGCGGGTCCGCGGAGGCCGTCGTCGTCGGCCTGGCCGGTGCCCTGCGCAGGTACCGCGTGGGCGGCGTGGACCTGACCGAGCCGTACGGCCAGGACGTGGTCCCGCCCGCCGCCAACGGCATCCAGATGAGCCCGTGGCCGAACCGCGTCGCCGGCGCCCGCTGGATCCTGGACGGCGTCGAGCAGCGCCTGGACGTCACCGAACCCGCGCGCGGCCACGCCAGCCACGGCCTGCTGCGCAACACCCACTTCGTCACCGAGACGTTTTCCGCCCAAGCGGTGACCCTGCGCGGTGAGATCCACCCCCAGCACGGCTGGCCGTTCCGGCTCACCCACCGCGTCACGTACGAGCTCGAGGCGGACGGCGGCCTCACCGTCACCGCCGAGGTGCAGAACCACACGGACGCCACCGTGCCCGTGGCGGTCGGCTCCCACCCGTTCCTGCGCATCGGGGACGTCCCGACGGCGGAGCTGAGCCTGCGCGTGCCCGCGGACGCCTGGATCCGCACGGGGGAGGACCTCATCCCCGTGGAGACCCTGCCGGTGGACGGCACCGACCTGGACTTCCGCCGCGGCCGGGCCGTGGGCGAGGCCGCCCTGGACGTGTGCCTCACCGGCCTGACGCCGGACGCCGACGGCCGGCACCGCCAGACTCTGCTCGCCGGGGACGGCCGGGCCGTGACCCTGTGGTCCGACCACGCGTTCGCCTACACCCACGTCTTCGTCACGGACCGGCTGCCCGGCCGTGACACGGCGCTCGCGGTGGAGCCGCTCACCGCTCCCGCGGACGCCCTGAACTCGGGGGAGGGCCTGCACCGGCTCGCCCCGCACGCCCGCTGGAGCGTCCAGTGGGGTCTGACCCCCCATGTCCCCGACCACCCACACGAGGAGGATCGCGCGTGAGCTCGACCCTGGCGGCCCAGACCAAGATCAACAAGGACGTGCCCTATGGGCTGACGGTGGCCGCAGCCTGGTCCTGGCGGCTGGTGGCCGTCGTCATCGGCCTCGGCGTCGTGGTGTACCTGCTCAGCTTCGTGAGCCTCGTGCTGATCCCCATCCTGGTGGCCGCGCTGCTGGCCACCCTGCTGGCCCCGGTGTACCAGGCGATGCGGCGCATCCGGGTGCCGGGCGTCGCGGCCGCCCTGCTGTGCGTGCTGCTGCTGATCGTCGTCGTGGTGGGCCTCATGGGGCTCGCCGGTCAGCAGATCGTGCAGGGCTTCGCCGAACTGGGCGACCAGCTGGGCCAGGCCGTCGACGGCGCGATCGCCTGGCTGGCCGGCGTGGGCGTGGAGATCCCCCGTTCCGGTGCCGGGCTGGAGGGCCTGTGGCAGACGCTGCGGGACAACTCCGCCACGGTCATGAACAGCGCCGTCACGTTCGGCTCCACGGCCGTCAACATCGGTGCGGGCCTGTTCATCGCCCTGTTCTCCCTGATCTTCTTCCTCTACGACGGCGACCGCATCTGGCGCTTCCTCCTGATCTTCGTGCCGAAGGCGCACCGTGCCACCGTGGGCCGCGCGGGCCGCTCGGGCTGGCAGTCGCTCGGCTCCTACGTGCGGGTCCAGATCTTCGTGGCGTTCATCGACGCCGTCGGCATCGGCATCGGTGCCCTGATCCTGGGCGTGCCGCTGGCCATCCCGCTGGCCGTGCTCGTCTTCCTGGCCTCGTTCATCCCGATGATCGGCGCCACCCTGACCGGCGCGATGGCGGTGCTCCTGGCGTTGATGTCCAACGGCCTGGTCAATGCGCTGCTCATGCTGGGCGTGGTGCTGCTCGTGCAGCAGATCGAGTCGAACGTCCTGCAGCCGCTCGTGATGGGCAAGGCCGTCGCGCTGCACCCGCTGGCCGTGTTCCTGGCCGTCGCCGCCGGGTCCACCGTCTTCGGGCTGGCGGGCGCCGTGTTCGCCGTGCCGGTGCTGGCCTTCGTGAACAGCTTCGTCCGCGCCCTCACCGCGGACGTGCCGGAGGAGCTCACGGAGCGGACGGACCACGCCCTCGAACCGGGCGGCGCGGAGGACGAGGCGGCCGGCTCCCACCGGTACCGCCCCTCGACGCACGAGGACGCCGCCCTCGCCTCCGAGGCCGACGCGGGCACCCGGCACGGGGACGACGCCTGATGGGCGCGGCGCAGGCCACGAACACCCCGGACCGGACCGGACCGACGCCGTCGCCCCGGTGGGTGCGGCCCGCCGACGGTCCGCCGGCCCCGGCAGAGCTGCCCGTCACCCTCGAGGAGATCGAGCGGGCGCGCGAGACGCTGCGCGGGATCGCCGAGCGCTCCCCGCTGCAGCACTCCCGGGCGCTCTCACGGGCCGTGGGCACGGACGTGCACCTGAAGTGCGAGAACCTGCAGCGGGCCGGCTCGTTCAAGGTCCGCGGCGCCTACGTGCGGATGGCGCAGCTGAGCGAGGAGGAGCGCGGCCGCGGCGTCGTGGCCGCATCGGCCGGCAACCACGCCCAGGGCGTCGCCCTCGCGGCCGCCAAGCTCGGCATCCGCGCCCGCATCTTCATGCCGCACGGCGTGGCCCTGCCCAAGCTGCAGGCCACCCGGGACCACGGTGCCGAGGTCGTCCTGCACGGCTCCACCGTGGATGAGTCCCTCGCCGAGGCGCAGCGGTGGGCCACGGAGACCGGTGCCGTGTTCATCCCGCCGTTCGACGACCCGGCCGTCATCGCGGGCCAGGGCACCGTCGGCCTCGAGATCCTCGACGTGCTGCCGGACGTGGACACCGTGATCATGGGCATCGGCGGCGGGGGGCTCATCGCCGGCACGGCCGTGGCCCTCAAGGAGGCCGCCCGGCGTCGTGGGCGCACGGTGCGCGTCATCGGCGTGCAGGCGGCCACCGCCGCCGCGTTCCCCGGCTCCCTCGAGGAGGGCCGCGTCCAGGTGCTGGAGAGCGTGTCCACCATCGCGGACGGCATCGCCGTCGGCAGGCCCGGGGCCCTGCCGCTGCGGATCGCCGCCGAGCTGGTGGACGCCGTCGTGACCGTCACGGACGACGAGATCGCCGCGGCCCTCGTCCACCTCCTCGAGCGCTCCAAGCTCGTGGTGGAGCCGGCGGGCGCCGTCGGGGTGGCCGCCCTGCTGGCGGGCCGCACGGCGGACCTGGGCTTCGAGCTCGGCACCACCGCCGTGATCCTCTCCGGCGGGAACATCGATCCGATGCTCATGCTGAAGTCCATCCAGGCCGGACTGTCGGCCGCGGGGCGCTATATGACCGTGCGCATCCCGCTGCGGGACCGCCCGGGCGAGCTGGCCACGATCTCACGGATCATCGCGGACACGGACGCCAACGTGGTGCGCGTGGACCACACCCGCGTCGGCCCGGAGCTGTCCATGGGCGGCGTGCACATCACGATCGACATGGAGACCCGCGGCGCCGAGCACTCCGCCCAGGTCCTGGAGGCGCTGCGCGCGGCCGGCTACAGCCCGGCCCCGCTGCCCTGACCGGGCCGGCTCAGGCCACGGAGCCGGCGGCGGCCGCGGTGATGGTGCCGCAGGTCCCGCCCACCGCGCGGCGCACGGCCTGGACCAGGAGGTCCTCGCGCGTCAGCGTCTCGATGCGACGGACCATCTCGCGGCGGTCGTAGCGCTCGTGGGCGCCCGGCAGCAGGCGTCGGGCGAGGTTGAGGTGCTGCAGCACGCCGAGCAGGAGCACGTCCTCGTCGGAGGGCTCGGCCTCGTCGAGGACCACGGCGGTCAGGTGCGCCAGCAGCTCGGTGCGCTCGGTGCCCCGGGGGACGTGCCGGGTGGCCAGGAAGGCCTTGCGCTCGGTGAGGCGACCGGTCTCGGTCAGATGGGCGACGACGGCCTTGCGCAGATCCGGCTTGCCGGCCGCCACGGTGGACACGAGCGGTCGGCCGGCCAGGGCGTCGACCTGTGCGAGGGAGGAGTCCAGGACGGGGTCGCCGGTGGTGCCGGCCGCGGTCACGAGCACGCGGGCCCGGTCCACGGGGACGTCCTCGAGGGTCACGATCCCGGCGGAGCGGTGGTCGGCCAGCGCGGCGGCCGCAAGGGCCACGCGGTGGTGGGAGGGGCTCTCGGAGAGCCCGTCCTCGCGGGTGAGCAGCAGGTGCGCCTTCTCGACGGTCAGCATGGGGCCAGAGTAGCAACGGGGGCGCGGTGGGACCCGGGACGGACGACGGCCGCGGCCCCTGGAGGGGACCGCGGCCGTCGTCGGAGCCGGGGTCGGTCAGCCGGAGTAGGGCTGGACGTCCTTGATCTCGACCTTGATGTCCTTGCCGTTCGGGGCGGTGTAGGAGACCTTGTCGCCCTTCTTGGCACCGTTGATGGCCTCGCCGAGCGGGGAGCGCTCGGAGTAGACCTCGAGCGACTCGTCGTCCGCGGCGATCTCGCGGTTGCCGAAGAGGAACGTCATCTCGTCGCCGGCGACGACGGCGGTCACCACGGTGCCCGGGTGCACGGCGCCGTCGTTCTCGGCGGCCTCGCCGACGCGGGCGGTCTCGAGCAGGTGCTTCAGCTCGGCGATGCGGCCCTCGTTCTTGGACTGCTCCTCGCGGGCGGCGTGGTAGCCGCCGTTCTCCTTGAGGTCGCCCTCATCGCGCGCGGCCTCGATGCGCTCGATGATCTCCTGGCGGCCGGGGCCGGAGATGTACTCGAGCTCCTTGGAGAGGCGGTCGTACGCCTCCTGGGTCAGCCACGGGGCGTCGGACTGGCTGGTGGTCATGCTCTGTTCCGCCTTTCTGTCTCGGGTGATGCGGAGTCCGGGGCGCGGCGCACCGTATCCGGTGCGCGATCCGCGTCCGGCGGACGCGCCCGCATGCGAAAGACCCCGCCGATCAGGAGGACGCGCGTGACCCGAGGGCTCCGTGCGACGCCTGCCTGACTCACCGGCGGGGCGGGAATGCTCCGACGAGTCTATCCGGGCGGCGTGCGTCACACCAAAGGCGGCCGCTACGCCGAGGGCGGAGCGGCCGGGAGGGCTCAGACCTTGCGGCAGGTCTCGACGACGCCGGAGTCGCCCCGCACCACGGTGCGCACGTCCACGGTGTAGCGCTGCTGCGCGTCCGAGGGGGAGTCCCGCCGGTCGGCCGGCAGGGTCTCCAGGCGGACGGTGCGGAAGCCGACGGGGGCGGCGTGGGAGTCGGTGACGAGCACATCGCACTCGGCCTGCACGCCCTCCGGGACGGAGGCTTGGAAGGTGACGGTCGCGTGGCCGTCGTCCTCGATGGTGAAGCCGACGTCCTTGTACTCGATGGCGCCCACGGACATGTTCAGGCCGATCCACACGGACAGCAGCACGGCCACGACCAGCCCGAGCCCGCCGAGGCCCGCCCACAGCCGACGACGGCCCGGACGCGTGTGGTCCGTGCCGTACCGGTTGGCTAATGTGGGGTCCTGCGCGCGGACCGCGGGGGCGTGGTGAGACATCCCCTCCACCCTAGCCGCTGCCCGCCGCCGGAGGCCGATGACGACGTCGGCCTGGACCCCTCACGCCGCCGCCCCCGCGGCGGCCCCGCCATCCGGACAGGAGTGTGCGATCCCCGTGACCGATCAGACCCCCCAGGCCCAGCCCGCCGCAGGCACCGCCCTGCCGCCCTCCACCGGGCTGCGTCTCATGGCGGTGCACGCCCACCCGGACGACGAGTCCTCGAAGGGGGCCGGCACGATGGCCGCCTACGCGGCGGCCGGGGCCGAGGTCATGGTCGTCACGTGCACCGGCGGCGAGGCCGGCACCCTGCTCAACCCGTCGTTCGGGGACACCACCCGGGCGGACCGGGACATCGCGGCCGTGCGCCGCGAGGAGATGGCCGAGGCCGCGGGCATCCTCGGCATCCGGCACGCCTGGCTCGGCTTCCTCGACTCGGGCCTGCCCGAGGGGGATCCGCTGCCCGCCCTCCCGGCGAACTGCTTCGCCGAGGTCTCGCTCCAGGATGCGGCGGCCCCGCTGATCTCGCTCGTGCGCCGGTTCCGCCCGCACGTGCTCATCTCCTACGACGAGGTCGGCGGCTACCCGCACCCGGACCACCTGCAGGCCCACGCCGTGACGATGGAGGCGTACCGGGCCGCGGGCCTCGCGGACGAGTACCCCGAGGCCGGGCCCGCGTGGGAGGTCTCGAAGGTCTACTACGACTGCGGCTTCAACCCGCGGAAGTTCCGCACGATGGCCGCGGTGGCCGAGGCCGACGGCGAGGACGTGCCGTTCGCCCGACGCCTGATGATGTTCGACGCGATGGACGCGATGCGCGAGGTGCTGCGCCGCCGCGAAGCCGGGGAGGACGTGCCCGACCCGGAGGTCATCCCGCCGTGGGTCACCGCGGACCACGACGTCACCACCCAGGTGGACGTCACCGGCTTCCTCGACGAGCGCGACGCCGCCCTGCGGGCGCACCGCACGCAGATCGACCCCGACGGCATGTTCTTCGACGCCCCCCACGACCTGCAGCGGCGCGCCTGGCCGTGGGAGGACTTCGCGCTGATCGACTCGCGCGTGCCCTCCGAGCTGCCGGAGCACGACCTCTTCGCCGGCCTGCGCTGAGTCGCCCCGGCTCGGGCCGTGCGGCCGGGGCCGGTAGAGTGGGGCGGCGTGACACCCCTGTCTGGCCTTCCCCTCGTCCTCACCGCGCTCGCGGCCGCGAGCCCCGCGCCGGTGCCCGCCGTCCCGGAGCCGACGCTGCGCCCCGGGCTCGAGGAGGCGGAGGTCACCCCCGGCATCGAGGGGTTCCTGTTCACCGCGCTCATGGTGGTCATGGCGATCATCGTCCTCCGCGTCATGGTCCGCTCGGTGCGCCGCGTCCAGCAGCGTTCCCCGGAGGCCGAGGCCATGCTCGTGGAGCGCCATCAGCAGCACCTGCCGGACGAGGTCCGCGCGGGCGGCGAGCACCTGGACGCGGACTCCGAGGACCGGCTGCGCCGCCTGCAGGAGAAGTACCCCGGCTACCTCCAGGCGCCGGCCCCGGAACCCCAGGCCCCGGACACCGGACGCGACTGACCGTCGTCGGGCCCGCGCACGCCCGAGACTCGACGCCGGAGACTCCACGCCCGAACCCTTGAGGCCCGCAGACGCGCCGCTATGGCATGGACGTAGCGGCGCGTCTGCGGGCCTCGGCGCTGCCCGGCGGGGCCCAGACCCCCGTCCTCGACACGCTCAGGCGACGACGAGCACCGCCCGGTAGATGGCGACGGCGTGGCACACGAAGCCGGCCACCGTGAAGGCGTGGAACAGCTCGTGGAAGCCGAACCACTCGCGGTGGATCGTGGGGGCCTGCAGCGCGTAGAAGACCGCGCCCGTGATGTACGCGACGCCGCCGGCCACGATCAGCCACCCCGCCGCCGCATCCGCGGCGAAGAAGTCGCCCAGGTAGAGCAGCGCCGCCAGCCCGAGGGCCACGTACACCGGCGTGTAGAGCCAGCGCGGCGCGTCCGTCCACAGCACCCGGAACGCGACGCCGGCCACGGCCCCCACCCACACCAGGGTGAGCAGCACGCGCGCCCGGTCCGGAGCCAGCAGGGCCAGGGAGAGCGGCGTGTAGGTGCCGGCGATGACCAGCATGATGTTCGTGTGGTCCAGCCGCTTGAGGACACGGGAGACCACCTCGTTCCACTGCACCAGGTGGTACGTCGCCGAGACCGCGAACAGCAGCAGGCCCGTCACGGCGTAGACCGCGCTGGCCCACCGCAGCGTCGCGGTCGGCGCGAGCACGATGAGCACGATGCCGGCCGCGAGCGTCAGCGGCGCCATGACCGCGTGGATCCAACCGCGCAGTCGGGGCTTGTACAGCGGATGGTCGGGGTCGCGGATGCGCTCGATGCGCCAGCGCAGGCGACGGGCGGCGTCGGTCTCGCGGAGGGGTGTCACAGGGTCCATGCCTCCATTGTCGTCGGTCGGCCCGGGGCCGGGGCACGGGATGGTCGCTGTGTGCCGCGCGCGTATCCTGGAGGCTCGCAGGACCGTCCGAGAGGGGAGCGCGCCGTGGGTCGACCCGAGGCCTTCTACCGCCTGTACGAGCGGCGGCTGACGCGCGGCCTGGACCCGGAGCGCCTGCCCCGGCACATCGGCGTGCTGGTGGACGGCAACCGTCGCTGGGCCCGCGCGTTCGGGGCGTCCACGCAGCAGGGCCACCAGGCCGGAGCTGAGCGCATCCTCGACTTCATCGGCTGGTGCGACGAGGCCGGCATCCCCGTGGTCACGCTCTACATGCTCTCCACCGAGAACCTGCGGCGTCCGGCGGAGGAGCTCGCCCCGCTCCTGGAGATCATCCAGACGACGGCGGAGCGCCTCGCCCAGCCGGCCGAGGGCCGCGCCCCCGTCTGCGTGCAGCCGGTCGGCGCGGTGGACCTGCTCCCCGAGCCCATGGCGCGACGGCTCGCCGAGGTCGCCGAGCAGACCAAGGGCCACGACGGCGTGCACGTGAACGTGGCCGTGGGCTACGGGGGCCGCCAGGAGATCCTCGACGCCGTGCGCGAGCTGCTGCGGGACGAGCACGCCCTGGGCCACAGCGCGGCGGAGGTGGCCGAGTCCGTCACCGTCGAGCAGATCGCGGACCGGCTCTACACGCGCGGCCAGCCGGACCCGGACCTGGTCATCCGCACGTCCGGGGAGCAGCGGCTCTCCGGGTTCCTGCTCTGGCAGTCCGCGTACTCGGAGTTCTACTTCTGCGAGGCCATGTGGCCCGCGTTCCGCAAGGTCGACTTCCTGCGTGCCCTGCGCGACTACGGCAGCCGTCAGCGCCGGTTCGGCACCTGACGGTCGGCGCGGCCCCACCACAGGCCCAGCAGCACCCCGACGACGGCCCCGGCCAGGTGGCCGGTCCACGAGATGCCGGGTGCCGGCAGCAGGCCGATCAGGCTCGAGCCCAGGTGCGTGAGGGCAACGAGCACGGAGACGACGACCGCCCCGATCCGCCGCACCGCGACCCCGTAGACGATCAGGAACGCGATCAGCGCGTACACGATCCCGGAGGCGCCGATGTGCACGCCCGGGGTGCCGATCACCCAGGTCAGCAGGCCCGAGCCCAGCCAGGCGCAGACGAGCAGGGCCACCGGCCGGCGCGAGACCAGGGCGGCCAGCGGACCGAGGACGAGCAGCGCCGTCGTGTTGCCGATCAGGTGGGCCCAGCCGGCATGCAGCACGGGGGAGAACAGGACCCCGTCGAGGCCGTCGAGGCGTCGGGGGATCAGGCCCACGCCGGGGATGATCACCCGGCCGAGGAAGATCAGCACGAACTGCGCGACCCACATGGCCGCGATCAGCACGGCGGTGGGCGCGACGGCGCCCAGCAGGCGGCCGCCGGCGCGCTCGGCCAGGGTCGGGGCGGGGGCCGGGCCGCCCGGCAGATCGGGCAGGCCGGGGGACGGGCGGTGCATGCTCAAGGGCCCTCCTGTGGACGGGGAGCGGGCGGCCGTCGGGACGTCGGCGGCGCGTCTCCAGTGTAGGGAGCGCGGGACGCCGGGGCCGTGGCGGAGCCCGGACGGACCGTCACCGTGACTTCATCCCGGGTTCACCGTGCCGGGACCCGGCGGACGACGCCGCTTCCTAGCGTGGACCGTGGGCGGACCCCCGTCCGCACGGTTCACCGGCACAGGAGGCAGACATGGTGGCAGAGCTCGTGGAGCACGCGCAGACCCGGCAGGAGCCGTCGAGCCGGCCGGGCCAGGCGCGTGCCGAGGCGGGGGCGGCGGAGGCGACCGGCCTGCGGACCTACGTGGTGGACACGTCCGTGCTGCTCTCGGACCCGCGCGCCCTGCTGCACTTCGCCGAGCACGAGGTGGTCCTGCCGCTCGTGGTGGTCTCGGAGCTTGAGGCCAAGCGCGCCGACCCCGACCTCGGCTACGACGCGCGCACGGCCCTGCGCCTGCTCGACGACCTGCGCGGCCGCCACGGCGCGCTGGACCAGCCCGTGCCGATCACCCCCGAGGGCGGCACGCTGCGGATCGAACTGAACCACGTGTCCGTGGACGTGCTGCCCCTGGGCATCCGCGGCACGGACAACGACTCCCGCATCCTCGCCGTCGCGAAGGCGCTCGCGGACGAGGGCGCCATGGTCACGGTCGTGTCCAAGGACCTGCCGATGCGCGTGAAGGCGGCGGCCATGGGCCTCGCCGCGGACGAGTACCGCCACGAGCTCGTGCGTGACTCGGGCTGGCGCGGCACCGTCTCCCTCAGCGTGGCGCAGGAGCGGCTGGACGCCCTCTACGACGACGGCGAGGTCGACCTGGCCGGCGTCCCGCTGGGGACCCTGACCGGCACGGGCGTCGAGACCGGGCCGGAGGAGGCCCCGGCCGAGGCGGACCGCCTGCCGGTCAACACGGGGCTGGTGCTCACCGCGCCCCGGGGCTCCGCCCTGGCCCGGGTCGGCGAGGGCGGCCGAGCCTGCCTGGTGCGCGGGGACCGCGACGTGTTCGGCCTGCACGGCCGTTCCGCCGAGCAGCGGCTGGCCATCGAGCTGCTGACGGATCCGAGCGTGGGCATCGTCTCCCTCGGCGGCCGCGCGGGCACCGGCAAGTCCGCGCTGGCGCTGTGCGCGGGCCTCGACGCCGTGATGGAGCGCCGCGAGCACCGCAGGGTGGTCGTGTTCCGCCCGCTGTACGCCGTCGGCGGCCAGGACCTCGGCTACCTGCCCGGCTCCGAGGGCGACAAGATGGGCCCGTGGGCGCAGGCCGTGTTCGACACCCTGGGTGCGCTGGTCTCCCCGTCCGTGGTGGACGAGGTGGTGGACCGCGGGATGCTGGAGATCCTGCCGCTGACGCACATCCGCGGCCGCTCGCTGCACGATGCGTGGGTGATCGTGGACGAGGCGCAGTCGCTCGAGCGGAACGTGCTGCTCACGGTGCTGAGCCGGATGGGCCGCAACTCGAAGGTCGTGCTGACCCACGACGTCGCCCAGCGGGACAACCTGCGCGTGGGCCGGCACGACGGCATCGCGGCCGTGGTGGAGCGCCTCAAGGGCCACCCGCTGTTCGGACACGTGACGCTGACCCGTTCCGAGCGCTCCCCGATCGCCGCGCTGGTCACGGACCTGCTGGAGGAGGGCCGGGCCTGAGCCGGGCGGCGGGGTCGGTCATGAAAAAGGGGCCGCTGCCGAAGCAGCGGCCCCCGGCGGGGGTGCTCGGCCCCGCGGAGGGGGGGATGGGGGACCGAGGAAGCCCGCCACCATGGCCCCTTTGAAACGGGATTGAGGCCATGGGGTCTGTGTGAGCCCCGTACGTCCATCAGACGGCCGGAAGCTCGTGACTTCACAGTAGACCCACGCGAGGGCTCGTCGCAATGGGCGGCTCCGGTTGCGCTGTGGGCAGAACACCGGGTGGCCGGACCGTGAACGCGAGGTGGCCGGATCGCCCTGTGGACGACGGCCCGGCGGGTGCGCCGCCCGGCCTAGGCTGGGCGCATGAGCGGGGTGGGATGGGCGTGGACGCACGGCGCGCCGGCGACGGCGGTGCTGTGGTCCCTGGGACTGGTGTGGTTCGCGGTGTGCTCGGGCGTGCTCGTGCGCACGGACCTGCGCGAACATCGGCTGCCGAACCGATGGACGCTGCGGCTGGCGCTGGGCGGGTTGGCGATGATGACCGGGGGAGCGCTGCTGGCGGGCCGGGGTGACCTGGCCCTCTGCAGCCTGCTGGGCGGTCTCGGCTACACCGTGGCGATGCTCGCGCTGCACGTGCTCAGCCGCGGCGGCCTCGGGATGGGGGACGTGAAGCTCGCCGGCGGGCTGGGCGTGTACACGGGGGTGCTCGGTCCGACGGCGGTGCTCGCCGCCGGGGTGGGCGCGATCCTGCTCGGCGGCGTCGTGGCGGGGCTGCTGGTCCTCGCGGGCCGGGCGACGGGGCGAACGGCGCTGCCGTTCGGGCCGGCGATGGTGGCGGCGGCCGCCGGAGTGCTGGTGCTGGCGTGAACGACGAGCGGCCGCCCTCCGCACGGGAGGACGGCCGCTCGGCGTCGTGGCCCGGGAGGCGGCGTCGCGCCGCTCACCGAATCCGCCGGATCACTCCGGGTGGGTCATGGACATGGTGTCCAGGGCCTTGTCCAGCTGCTCCTCGGTGATCTCGCCGCGCTCGACGTAGCCGAGGTCCACGACGGCCTCGCGCACGGTCATCTTGTTCGCGACGGCGTGCTTGGCGATCTTGGCGGCGGCCTCGTAGCCGATCACCTTGTTCAGCGGGGTCACGATGGACGGCGAGGCGCCGGCGAGGAAGGCGCAGCGCTCCTCGTTGGCCTCGATGCCGTCGATCATCTTGTCCGCCATGACGCGCGTCGTGTTGGCCAGCAGGCGGATGGACTCGAGCAGGTTGGCGGCCATCACGGGGATGCCCACGTTGAGCTCGAACGCGCCGTTGGTGGAGGACAGGGAGACGGTGGTGTCGTTGCCGATCACCTGGGCGCACACCATGATCGCGGCCTCGCAGATCACGGGGTTGACCTTGCCCGGCATGATCGAGGAGCCCGGCTGCAGGTCCGGGATGGCGATCTCGCCGAGGCCGGTGTTCGGGCCGGAGCCCATCCAGCGCAGGTCGTTGTTGATCTTCATGAGCGAGAACGCGATGTTCCGCAGCTGGCCGGAGGCCTCCACGAGGCCGTCACGGTTGGCCTGGGCCTCGAAGTGGTTGCGGGCCTCGGTCAGCGGCAGACCGGTCTCCTCGGCGAGCAGCTCGATCACGCGGGCGGAGAAGCCCTTCGGGGTGTTGATGCCGGTGCCCACGGCGGTGCCGCCGAGCGGGACCTCGGCCACGCGCGGCAGCGCGGACTGGATGCGCTCGATGCCGTAGCGGACCTGCGCGGCGTAGCCGCCGAACTCCTGGCCCAGGGTCACCGGAGTGGCGTCCATGAGGTGGGTGCGGCCGGACTTCACGACGCCGGCGAAGGCCTCCGCCTTCTTCTCGAGGGAGACGGCCAGGTGGTCCAGCGCCGGGACGAGGTCGTTCACGAGGGCGGCGGTGACGGCCACGTGCACGGAGGTCGGGAACACGTCGTTCGAGGACTGGGAGGCGTTGACGTGGTCGTTGGGGTGCACCTCGTCCTCGGAGCCGGCCTCCTTCAGTGCGCGGGTGGCGAGGGTGGCGAGCACCTCGTTGGTGTTCATGTTCGAGGAGGTGCCGGAGCCGGTCTGGAACACGTCGATCGGGAACTGGTCGTCGTGGTCGCCGGCGATGACCTGGTCCGCGGCGGCGACGATGGCGTCCGCGCGCTCCTGCGAGATGATGCCCAGCTCGGCGTTCGCCTTGGCCGCGGCCTTCTTGACCTGTGCGAGGGCGTGGATGTGGGCGGGCTCGAGGCCCTTGCCGGAGATCGGGAAGTTCTCCACGGCGCGCTGGGTCTGCGCACGGTAGAGCGCGTTCACCGGCACCTTCACCTCGCCCATGGTGTCGTGCTCGATGCGGAACTGCTGATCGGTGTTCTCTGCGGTCATGGTCACATCCTAGGACGGCGCGGGCGCCCGGTGCCGCACCGGACGCCCGGCGTCGTCAGACCGCCAGGTCGCCGTGCACGCGGCCCGGCCGCGCGGTGCCCTCGGAGAGCGAGTAGGTGAGCCCGACGACGGCGGTGCGCCCCGACTCGACGGCCGCGCGGACGGACTGCGAGGTCTCCAGGAGGTGGTCGCAGGTCTGGTCCACGTGCTCGGCCACGAACTCGTCGACCTCCTCCAGGCCGCGGCGGCGCCCGGCCAGCACGGACGGGATGATGCGCTCCACGAGGGGGCGCACGAAGCCGCGTGGCATGGTGCCGGAGATGTAGGACTCGACCGTCGCCGTGACGGCGCCGCACGAGTTGTGGCCCAGGACGATGACGAGCGGGATCTCCAGCACGTCCACGCCGTACTCGATGGAGCCCAGCACGGCGTCGTCGATCACGTGGCCGGCCGTGCGCACCACGAACACGTCGCCGAGGCCGAGGTCGAAGATGATCTCGGCCGCCAGGCGCGAGTCGGCGCAGCCGAAGATCACGGCGACGGGGGCCTGGCCGGCCGTCAGGTCGCTGCGCCGCTCGGCGTTCTGGTTCGGGTGGCTCGGCTCGCCCGCCACGAAGCGGCGGTTGCCCTCGGCGAGGACCTCCCACGCCTCAGCAGGCGTGAGGTCGGAGGTGGGGACGACGACGTCGGGGGCCGGCGTCGTCTCGGGGCGGGTGTGGGGGGTCATTGTGTCTCCTTCGCGACGCCGTGCGCCAGGTCTTCGAGGACGGCGCGGTCGCCGGTGGTGGTCAGCACCACGGTGCTGCCGTCCACCTCCGCCACGAGCCGTCGCTCCGGCTTCTTCGGATCGGCGTGGAGGTCCCACGCGATCCCGTCGATCTCGATCGTCTCCGACGTCGGGACCTGGTCCACCCGCAGGCTCACCCAGGTGGGGTCGACGTCCTCGGCCTGCTGCAGGCCCGCGAACACCGTGTCCGTGACCACCCAGCCGACGTCCCACGTGGAGACGCCGTCCAGCTTCTGCAGGCGGGCGTAGTTGGCGTACCAGGACTCCGGCACCTCGGGCGCCAGGGCCGGCAGGTCGCCGTCGTCGTGGGGGACCGTGGCGGCCTCGGCGGCGACGTCGACGCGGTCCTCGCGGGGCCGCTGCGGCGGCTCCGGGTTGAGCAGGAGGACCACGGCCACGATCGCCAGCAGAGCCACCAGGGAGAGCACCATGGCCATCCACGGCTGCCGGGCCCGCTGCGCCTGCGTGGCGGTCAGGACGGGGCGGGGGGCGGGGGAGTGGGGGTCGGCGGAGCTCACGGTCAGCATTGTGCCACCCGCGGGAGACCGCCCCCGTAGGATGAGGACCGGGGCAGAGCCGCCCTCACGCCCCGTCCCGTGCGGACGGAGCGCCGCGAGCAAGGATCGGAGCAGCGATGACCAGCGCGTCCTCGGAGAAGACCGGCTACGAGAATCACGTCCCGGACCGCAACCTGGCCATGGAGTTGGTGCGGGTGACCGAGGCGGCGGCCATCGCCGCGAGCCCCTGGGTGGGCTACGGGGACAAGAACAAGGCGGACGGCGCCGCGGTGGACGCGATGCGCGCGTTCATGGACACCGTGGCCATGGACGGCACCGTGGTGATCGGCGAGGGCGAGAAGGACGAGGCCCCCATGCTGTTCAACGGCGAGCAGGTCGGCGACGGCTCCGGCGCCGCCGTGGACGTGGCCGTGGACCCGATCGACGGCACCCGCCTGACCGCCATGGGCTACAACAATGCGCTCTCCGTCTTCGCGGTGGCCGAGCGCGGCACCATGTTCGACCCGTCGGCCGTGTTCTACATGGACAAGCTCGTGGTGGGCCCCGAGGCCGCCGACTTCGTGGACATGCGCCTGCCGGTGAAGCAGAACGTGAACCTCGTGGCCAAGGCCCTGGACAAGCCCGTCTCGCAGGTGACCGTGTGCGTGCTGGACCGCCCCCGCCACGAGGGCCTGGTCAAGGAGATCCGCCAGGCCGGCGCCCGCGTGAAGTTCATCCTGGACGGCGACGTCGCTGGCGCCATCGCCGCCGCCCGCCCGGACACCGGCGTGGACATGATGATGGGCGTCGGCGGCACCCCCGAGGGCATCGTCACCGCGTGCGCGATCAAGGCCACCGGCGGCATCATCCAGGGCCGCCTGGCCCCCACCGACGACGCCGAGAAGCAGAAGGCCCTCGACGCCGGCCTCGACCTCGACGCCGTGCTGACCACGAACGAGCTGGTCACCTCCGACCACTGCTACTTCGCGGCCACCGGCATCACCGACGGCGACCTGCTGCGCGGTGTGCGCTTCGCCGACGGCCGCGTGCACACGCAGTCCATCGTGATGCGCTCGTCGTCCGGCACGGTCCGCACCGTGGACGCCGAGCATGACGTGAAGAAGTGGTCCAAGTGGCTGGAGGACCGCGACGCCCGCTGAGCCCGCGGGCCGGTCTGCCGGGCTCAGCCCCGCGGCAGGCCGGCCACGTGCACCGTCGCCGGGGCGCCGGCCGCGGCGCGGACGGCCAGCGGGCCGGACGCCGTCTCCGCGGCGGGTAGGAACACGGCCTCGCCCGGGCCCAGCTCGATCTCCTGGCCTGCCAGGGCCAGGCTCGCCGTGCCGCGGGTGACCACCGCGATCCCGGGCCCGTGCACGTCGAGCCCGTGGACGGCGTCGTCCTCGAGCGTGGCCTGGAGCAGCTCGAACTCCTCGAACGGCGGGCGGAAGGCCACCACGGAGTCGGCCACGCGCTCGGGCTCGGTGGAGGGCACCGGCAGCGCCTCGAAGGTGACCACGCGGCGCAGCTCGGGCACGTCCATGTGCTTCGGGGTGAGCCCGCCGCGCAGCACGTTGTCCGAGGCCGCCATGACCTCCACGCCCAGCCCGTGCAGGTACGCGTGCACGTTGCCGGCGGGCAGATGGATGGCCTGACCCGGGGCCAGGTCCACGCGGTTGAGCAGGATGGCCACCACCACGCCGGGGTCGTCCGGGTGGTGCTGGGCGGCCTCGAGGGCCGTGGCCAGCGAGGGGTCGCGCTCGGCCAGGTCCGGCGCAGCCCGCAGCACGTCCACGACCTGCGCCACGGCGCCGGGGGCGCCCCACACGGAGTCCGGGTCGAGGATCGAGGTGAACGCGTCCTCGAGGTCCCCGGCGGCGAGGGCCTGGCTGATCCGGGCGGCGGCGACGGCGACGGCGGACGTGTCCCCGTCCGCCCGCTCCGTGAGGGCGCGGGCCAGGGCCTCGAAGCTGTCCGAGGAGACCTCGGGGGAGCGGAAGCCGCACATCGCCGAGAAGGGGGTCAGCGCGAGCAGCATCTCCGGCTTGTGGTTCGCGTCCTTGTAGTTGCGCTGCGGGGCGTCGACCGGCACGCCGGCGGCCTCCTCCGCGGCGAAGCCCGCGCGGGCCTGCTCCAGGGTGGGGTGCGCCTGGATGGACAGCGGGGCGCCCGCGGCGAGCAGCTTCATGAGGAAGGGCAGCCGGCCCTCCGGCGCGACGGGCCCGAGGCAGCGCTCCGGGTCCGCGGCCACCACCTCGTCCAGGCCGATGTGGGCGCCGTCCGCCACGACGGCGACGCACGGGGCGCCCGGATGGTCGCCCAGCCACAGCTCGGCCTCGGGGCGGCCGGTGGGCTCGCGTCCCTGCAGGTCGGCGAGGAGCGTGGGGGAGCCCCAGGCGTAGTCACGGATCACGGGCTTCAGGACGTGCATGCGCCCAGCCTAGGTCAGCCCGTCGGCCCGCGCGTCGCGCCTCACGGGGCGGGGGCGCACAGCCCGTTCGTCGAGGACGCGTGGTTCAGCACGTCCTCCTGGCCCAGGTCCTCGGCCGTCATCAGGTCCTCGGCGGTGAAGGGCTCGCCGTCGGTGCGGGTCGGCGGGGCCGGCCACGTGGCCGGGTCGTCCTCGTCGACGTCGGGGGCCTGCGTCTCCTGCGCGACGACGGCCAGCACGGTGAGCAGCGGCGTCGCCGAGACCCCGGTCGGCTCCGATCCGGCGGTCGGGGACTCGGCGGCCAGCATCTCGTCCACGCGGCGGTGGACGAGGTCGTAGTCGGGGTAGGTGGTGAAGTGGGTGCCCGTGTCGCCGAAGTCGGGCGGGCCGATGGTCAGCCGCCGCATCTTCTGGCCGCGCGAGCGCTCGGCGAGGTCCGCGAACGTGCCGAGCTGGGACTGCGGCAGGTCGGTGGTCACGATCTGCTGGCCCGCCGCGAGGATCCCCTCGAAGCGGGTGAGCACGGTGGCGGGGCTGAACTGCTCCAGCATCGCCGCCTGCATGCACTGCTGCCGGCGGATGCGGGCGTAGTCGGTGGACCAGTGCCGGGAGCGGGCGAAGGCGAGCGCGTCGTCGCCGTTGAAGTGGTGGGTGCCCGGCTCCCACCAGATGTTGCCCCAGGCGCCGTCGGGCCGGACGCCGCGGTGCACCACGTAGCCGCCGCTGACGACGTCCACCCCGCCCATGGCGTCGATCAGCTGGGCGAAGCCGCCCATGTCCATGAGGGCGTAGCCGGAGACGTCCAGGCCGAGGATGCCGCCGGCGGCGTCCTTCATGGCCTCGGCGCCGGGGTGTTCGGCGTCCGGGTAGAGGTCTGCGTGATGCTCCTCCACGTCCGTGTAGAGGGCGTTGAGGATGCACTCGTCGCCGCAGTCGAAGCCGTTCGGGTACACGTCCCACAGTGGGGAGCCCTCGACGAACGGCGCGTTCTGGAGGTTGCGGGGCAGGGAGAACATCACGATGGCGCCGGTGCGGGCGTCCACGGAGACCACGTGCATGGAGTCCGGGCGCAGCCCCTGGCGGCCTTCGCCGGCGTCCGCGCCCAGGACCAGGATGTTGTAGCGGCCCTCGGCCTCCGGGACGGCCGGCCCCTCCTGGAAGACCTCGCCGAGCGCCCCGCGGCTCGTGTTCGCCGCCCAGCCGCCGTAGAGCAGGGCGCCGCTGGTGAGCACGAGCGCGAGCGCGGTGACCGCCGCCGTGATCTTCCGCGCGCCGGGGGCGAGCAGGTGCGGCCGGATCAGCCGGAACGTGTCCACCCACAGCACCGCCCAGCCCACCGCCAGCGCCGCCAGGACCACCGCCAGCCCGAGCAGCACGCCGTCCCGGGCCATGAGCGAGATCAGGCTCGCGCGGGAGACCAGCCACCACAGCAGCCCGAGGATCAGCACGGCCCACACGGTGACGGTGACCCGCAGCGCCACGCGGCCGAGCCGGCGGCTGCCGGCGACGAGCTGGGCGCCGCCGGGGACCAGCAGGGTCAGGGCGGTGAGGATCAGCGCCCGGCGGGTGCGCTCGGTGGGGGAGGCGACGCGTGGATCTCGGAGCGGGTCGGGCTGCGCGTGACCGGCGGGCACGGATCCGGTGGCGGGCGACATCAGCGGTCGGCGGCCATCCGCTCGCGCAGGCGGGCCCCCTTGGCCCGGGCCTGGGCGTTGAGCTCGTCGGCGTGCTCGGCGAGGGCGGCGCGCAGGCGGTCGCCCTCCGCGGTGTCGGCCGAGGCGAGGATGCGGGCGGCCAGCAGGCCGGCGTTGCGGGCGCCGTCGATGGAGACGGTGGCCACCGGCACGCCGGCGGGCATCTGGACGATCGAGAGCAGGGAGTCCATCCCGTCCAGGCTCTTGAGCTTCACGGGCACGCCGATCACGGGCAGGGGGGTGACGGCGGCGAGCATCCCGGGCAGGTGCGCCGCGCCGCCCGCGCCGGCCACGATCACGCGGATGCCGCGCTCGTGCGCGCGGGCGCCGAACTCCACCATCTCGTGGGGCATGCGGTGCGCGGAGACCACGCCGACCTCGACGGGCACGTCGAGCTCGCGCAGGGCCTCGGCGGCCGCGCTCATCACGGGCCAGTCGGAGTCGGAGCCCATCACGACGGAGACGACCGGGGCGTCGTCCTGCAGGGGCTGGGCGGGGGACTGGGGCGTGGCGGTCATGGGCGGGCCTCCGTCTCGGTGCCGGTGGTGGGGGCGTCGTCGCGCAGCAGTGCGGCGGCGGACTCGGCGGTCCGCACGGCCTCCTCGAGGCTGAGGCCGTGGTCCGCGACGACGTTGACGTGACCGACCTTGCGGCCCGGGCGCACGTCCTTGCCGTAGAGGTGGACCTTGGCCTGCGGGTGGGCGGCGAGGGCCGCGACGCTGCCGGCGTGCAGGTCCTCGCGGGCGCCGCCGAGGACGTTCTTCATCACGACGCCGGCCCCGCGGGGGGCCGTCTCGCCCAGCGGCAGGTCGAGCACGGCGCGGACGTGCTGCTCGAACTGGCCGGTGACGGCGCCGTCCATGGACCAGTGGCCGGAGTTGTGGGGGCGCATGGCCAGCTCGTTCACCTGGAAGCCCGGGCCGACCCCCGGCGTCTCGAACAGCTCGACCGCGAGCATGCCGGTGACGTCCAGCTCCTCGGCGAGGCGGACGGCCGCGGCGGTCGCGGCCGCGGCGACGGCCGGGTCGAGGTCCTGGGCCGGGGCGACCACGAGGTCGCACACGCCGGCCACCTGGACCGAGTCGACGACGGGGTAGACGGCCACCTCACCGGAGGGGGTGCGCGCCACCTGCGCGGAGAGCTCACGGGAGAAGGGGACGAGGGCCTCGGCCAGCAGCGGGGCGATGCCGGCGCCGAGCCACGCGGCCAGGGTGCCGTCCGCGGCGGAGGCGCGGGCGTCGTCGGCGTCGTCGAGCTTGAGCACGCCCTTGCCGTCGTAGCCGCCGCGGGCGGTCTTGAGGATCATCGGCCAGCCGTGCTCGTCGCCGAAGGCGAGGACGGCCTCGAGGTCATCGACCGGCGCCCACGCCGGGTTCGGCAGGCCCAGCCGCTCGACGGCGGCGCGCATGACCAGCTTGTCCTGGGCGTGCTGCAGCGCCTCGGGGTCGGGGCGCACGACGACGCCGGCCTCCTGCAGGGCCCGCAGGTGCTCGGTGGGCACGTGCTCGTGGTCGAAGGTGACCACGTCCACCGTGGCCGCGAACGCGCGCAGGTCCGCCAGGTCCGTGTGGTCGCCGACCACGTGGGGGGCGACCTGGGCCGCTGACGCGTCCGGGGCCTCCGCGAGCACGCGGAAGGGCACGCCGAGCTCCGCGGCGGCGCCCGCCATCATGCGGGCCAGCTGCCCGCCACCGATCACACCGAGTCGAGGGGAAGTCACCCGGACAGGGTAGTCGGACCGGCTGAGAACTCCGTCACGGAGGGGTGGCCGATGCCGGATCCGAGGAGGGCGCGCGCCGGGGGCGCGGCTACAGTGTTCCCCAGCCCTGCGCGGGTCCGCCCCGCGTGCACACCCCCGTCCCGAACCGAGGAGTCCACGCCCATGCTGTCCGATCTCTGGGGCCGCCTGACCGGGATGGCCTCCCTGCTGTGGCGGGAGGTGGCCAAGTTCGGCACCGTCGGTGCGGCCGCGTTCGTGGTGGACTCGCTCGTCTTCTGGTGGATGATGACCGGCCCGCTCGAGGGGTCCAACGTCAAGGCCAAGATCGTGGGCGGCGTCGTCGCCACCCTGTTCAGCTGGGTCGCCAACCGCTACTGGACGTTCCGGGACAAGCGCTCCTCGAACAAGACGCGCGAGCTCGTGATGTTCCTGATCATGAACGCGATCGGGCTGGGCATCCAGGCCGGCTGCGTGGCGATCGCGCAGTACCTGATGGGCGTGACCGACCCGACCGGCCTGTTCATCGCCGGCAACGTGATCGGCCTGTTCTTCGGCACCGTGTTCCGCTACTTCGCCTACCGGTTCTGGGTGTTCAAGGAGAAGCTGGACGTGGAGCCCGGCTTCGCCAACGACCTCGCGATCATCACCGGCCAGATGCCCGTGCTGCGCGAGGACCAGCTGCCTCCGCACGGCCGGCACCACACCCCCGACGCCGGGGTCTGAGCGTCCCGGCCTGACCCCGCCGCCCCGTCAGGGGCGCACGGTCACCGCCCGGCCCGCGTCCCACGCCTCCAGCGCGGCCCGCACTCCCGCCCACGTCAGGCGGGGGCGCGGGCCGTCGTCGTCCGGGGCGACGTCGGCCCCGGCCGGGATCGACGCGGGCCGCACGTGGTCCACGGGGCCGGGCAGGGCGTCCGGCTGGGCGCGGATCTCGGCGGCCACGTCCACGACGGCCGGGTCGACGGCTGGGCCGTCGAACTCGGGCTCGAGGCCGCGCGGCAGGGCGACGGCGAACACGGCCACGGACGGGTCCGGCCACGCCTCGGGCCGGTCCGTGAGGACGGCGGCGGGGGAGTCGCCCTCGAGGGCGGGCTCGGCCTCGGCGCAGAGCACGCCGAGGGCGAGGGCGTGGGAGAGCCAGTGGACGGGCAGGTCCAGGGCGACGGCGTCGCCCGCGCCGATGCCCTCGGCGCCGAGCAGGCCCGCGAACTTGGCGGCCCAGTTCACGGTCACGCGGCCCGAGAGCTCGATGCGCTGGTCCACCGCGCCGGGCTCGTCCGGGGCCCCCGGCTCCTGGACGAGCGCGGGCCGCGGGGAGGAGGCGAGGCGGAGCACGAGGGGGCCGGTGGACCGGGGTGCGGAGAGGGAGACCATGGGCCCAGTGTGGCACCCGCTCGGTTTGACTCGGCACGAATCACACCGATGTAATGAACCCGGGCCAACGGTCCCGCCAGGAGGGGCCCGCCGGCTTGCCCGGCACCCGCGCGGACCGCATGGTCACCCGGCCCACAGCCGCCACGTCGATCCCGGGAAGAGGCGTCACACATGGAGCAGACCCAGCGAGTTGAGGACGCGCACCACGCCGATCCCGCGCCGGCGCCTCGTCCGCGGAGCGTCCCCAGCGACTGGTTCCTCGACCCCGCCGACCCGCAGGCCGGCGTCGCCGGCGCGAGCCTCGAGGATCAGGCGACCGCCTTCCTCACCGCCCACGACCTCGACGGCGAGACCGGCACCCCGGCCGCCACCGTCACCGCCCTCTTCCCCGGTGACGAGCGTCCGGTCGAGGCCGTGCCCGTCTCCGCCGACTGGGCCGCCATCCCGGGCGTGACCACCGAGCCCGTCGAGGGCGAGCTGGCCTGGCAGGCGGACGCCCTGTGCGCGCAGACGGACCCCGAGGCGTTCTTCCCGGAGAAGGGCGGCTCCACGCGGGACGCCAAGCGTGTGTGCGAGGCCTGCACCGTCAAGGACGCGTGCCTGGAGTACGCCATGGCGAACGACGAGCGCTTCGGCATCTGGGGCGGGCTCTCCGAGCGCGAGCGTCGCCGCCTGCGCCGCGCCCGCGCCTGACGCGCGGCGCCCGTCCACCGGGCGCGGTGCCCGGTGCGGACCGCCCGGCCCGGGCTCAGCCGCGGCCCCAGCTGGGGTCGAGCACCTGCGGGTCCACGCCCAGCGCGTCGGCGCAACGGCTCAGCGCCACCCCGTAGACGGCCCCCTCGAGGTCGGCCGGGTCGGCCGCGTCCCGCAGCGGCCGCTCGAACAGGGTGATCAGCACCCCGTCCCGGCCCTGCCGCTCGGCCCGCGCGAACAGCGCCTCCTCATCCCGTTCCCGGCCGGCGTGCAGCTCGCGCAGCCGCTCGTCGAGCCGGTCCGGGATGCGCTCCACCCGCGCGGTCACGTGCCGCAGCCCGGGCGCGTCCAGGGAGCCCAGCCGGTCCACCGCCTTCTCGACGGCGGTCAGCAGCGCCTCGCCCCGGCCCCGCTCCGAGCGTGCACCGAACGGGCGCGGATGCCGCAGCCCTCGGCCACGGCGGTCCCGACCGCCGCGCCCCGCGGGGGAGGAGACGCCGGCCTCGGCCGGGCCGCCCTCGACGCCCGGCTCGGCCCCCGCGGCGTCGCCCGCCCGGAACGGCAGGGGGTCGAGGGGATCGGAGGAGGCGGACGCGGTCATGCGCGCCATGGTAGGCCACCGCTCCGGGCCGTCCGCCGAGTAGGGTGGCGGGCGTGGGACCCATGCGACGCTGCAGCAAGACCGGATGCCAGAGCCCTGCCCTGGCCACGCTGACGTACAACTACGCGGACTCGCAGGTGGTCATCGGGCCCCTGTCGCGCCGGGCGGAGCCGCACACGTACGACCTCTGCGGCGAGCACGCTCGGCGCACCACGGCCCCGCGCGGCTGGGAGGTGCTGCGGCTGGAGCTGCCCGAGCACTACGAGGCCGTCGACGCGGACGGCGGCGTGCGCACGGTCCCCACCCGGCCCATGGCCGTCCCGCCGGCCCGCCCCGGGCTGCGCGTGGTGCGTGACGGGGACTGACGCGGCACGTGTCGTGCCGTCCGGGGCCTCGCTAGGCTGGAGGGCATGACTGAGACCTCCGCAGAGTTCCGCACCCCCGACGTCGACCCGGCCTTCGCCAACCGCACCACCGTGCCCGGTGCCTCGTTCGACTTCACGGTCCGGGACCTGTCCCTGGCCGAGGCGGGCCGCCACCAGATCCGCCTGGCCGAGCACGAGATGCCGGGGCTGATGTCCCTGCGCGAGGAGTACGGGGAGGCCCAGCCGCTCAAGGGCGCCCGCATCGCCGGCTCCCTGCACATGACCGTGCAGACCGCCGTGCTCATCGAGACCCTCATCGCCCTCGGCGCCGAGGTCCGGTGGGCCTCCTGCAACATCTTCTCCACGCAGGACGAGGCCGCCGCCGCCGTCGTCGTGGGCTCGGGCACCCCCGAGGACCCGCAGGGCGTGCCGGTGTTCGCCTGGAAGAACGAGTCCCTCGAGGACTACTGGTGGACCGCCTCGCAGATCCTCACCTGGCCGGGCGCGGACGAGGATCCGGAGCTCGGCCCCAACATGATCCTGGACGACGGCGGCGACGCCACCCTGCTGGTGCACAAGGGCGTCGAGTTCGAGGCCGCGGGCGCCGTGCCCAGCGCCACCGAGGACGACCCCGAGGAGTACCGGATCATCCTCGAGACGCTGCGCCGCTCGCTGGCCCGCGACCCGCAGCACTGGACCCGCACCGCCGGCACCCTGCGCGGCGTCTCCGAGGAGACCACCACGGGCGTGCTGCGCCTCTACCAGCTGGCGCAGGAGGGCCGCCTGCTCTTCCCGGCGATTAACGTGAACGACGCCGTGACCAAGTCCAAGTTCGACAACAAGTACGGCATCCGCCACTCCCTGCCGGACGGCATCATGCGCGCCACGGACGTGCTGATCGGCGGCAAGGTCGCCGTGGTCTGCGGCTACGGCGACGTCGGCAAGGGCGCCGCCGAGGCCCTGCGCGGCCAGGGTGCCCGCGTGATCGTCACGGAGATCGACCCGATCTGCGCGCTGCAGGCCGCGATGGACGGCTACCAGGTGGCCCGCCTCGAGGACGTGGTGGGCGAGGGCGACATCTTCGTCACCACCACCGGCGGCAAGGACATCATCATGGCCGAGCACATGGCCGCCATGAAGGACAAGGCCATCGTGGGCAACGTCGGCCACTTCGACAACGAGATCGACATGGCCGGCCTGGCCCGCATCCCCGGCGTCGTGAAGACGGAGATCAAGCCGCAGGTCCACGAGTGGACCCTGGACGGCGGCACGGAGGCCGAGCGCAGCATCATCGTGCTCTCCGAGGGCCGCCTGCTGAACCTCGGCAACGCCACTGGCCACCCCTCGTTCGTGATGAGCGCGTCCTTCACCAACCAGGTGATGGCGCAGATCGAGCTCTTCGGCGGCTCCACGGGCACCGGCGCCCTGACCGGCGAGCACTACGAGAAGCGCGTCTACACGCTGCCCAAGGTGCTGGACGAGAAGGTCGCCCGCCTGCACCTGGACGCCCTCGGCGTCGGGCTGACCGAGCTGACCAAGGCCCAGGCCGAGTACCTCGGCGTGGACGTGGCCGGCCCCTACAAGGCCGACCACTACCGCTACTGATCCCCGGCGCCCGCGGGCGGACGGACCCACTCGAGAGAGGCACGAGCATGGCGGCTTCCCATCAGGCCGGCCGCGGGCGCGACGAGCGCGCCGGGGCGGAGGACTTCGAATCCGGGCTGGACTACGGCGCGTTCGTCCAGGACGACGCCGCGGACGACCCGAACCGCACCCAGGCGCTGCCCGCCATGGACCGGGACGACGACGGCGGCGCCCAGCACACCTCGGCGCTCAGCCCCGAGGACCTCGCCGCGCTGCGCGGCGGGGACGCGGCGGCCGCGGACCGACGTGACGCCGACCGCCCGGCCGCGGACGCCGACCGCGACATCGTCGCCTCCCGGGCCGTGCCCGAGGGCGACCGGCGTCCGCTGCCCGGCGCCGACGAGCTCGGCCCGCTGAGCGCCGCCGTCGGGGCCCGCGCGGCGGGTTCGAGCGCCGCCGCCCCGGTCGACCGCTACCCCGAGGACGGCACCGCCGCCCCCGTGGCGCAGGCTGCGGCCCTGCAGGGCCCCACGCCGGAGGAGCGCGCGCGCCTGCCCAAGGCGGGTCCGCGCCTGGCGCAGGTGCTGCTGGCGATCCTCGCCCCGCTCGCCCTGCTGCTGGCCGCCGTCCGCCTCGTGGCGAGCCCGGTGTTCCTGTGGCTGGAGTACCACCGGCCCGGGTTCCCCGCGGACCGGTTCGGCTTCACCCTCGCCGACCGCATGCACTACGGCTCCGCCGGGCTGGACTACGTGACCAATCTGGCCGGGCCGCGGTATCTCAGCAGCCTCACGCACCAGGGCGCGCCCCTGTTCACCGAGGTCGAGGTCGACCACATGACGGACGTGAAGACCGTGCTGTGGATCGCCACCGCGGCGCTCGTGGTGCTCGTGGTGGTGTGCGCCCTGCTCATCGCGTCCCTGCTGCGCACCAGCCCCGGCGGGGTGCGCCGCGCCCTGTTCGCCGGCGCCGTGTGGCTGCCGCTCGCGGTGATCGCGCTCGCGGTCCTGGCGGTGCTGGGCTGGGAGACGTTCTTCGCCGGGTTCCACTCGCTGTTCTTCGCGGACGGCACGTGGACGTTCTCCGTGCAGGACGCGCTGATCCGCCTGTACCCGAGCCAGTTCTGGATCGACGCCGCCGCCGCGGTGGGCCTCATCAGCCTGCTGACCGCCCTGCTCACGCTCGTCTTCACCTGGCCAACGCGCCGCCGTCGCGAGCGCACCGCGGACCAGCGCAGTGCCTTCGAGTCCACGCGCCTGCGCTGGGCCCGCGAGGAGGACGCGCAGCTGCGGTGACGGGCCGCTGAGGCCCCCGCACGAACGCGCCCCGCCCCCCAGTGATGGGAGGCGGGGCGCGGTGCGTCCGGCGGGTGTGCGGGTCTCAGGAGGACGGGGACCCGTCCACGAACGGGTAGTCCGTGTAGCCGTGCGCCCCGCCCGTGTAGAACGTCGTCGGGTCCGGCTCGTTGAGGGGCAGCCCCTCGCGCCAGCGGCGCGCCAGGTCCGGGTTGGCGATCAGCTCGCGGCCCACGGCCACCGCGTCGGCCAGGCCGTCCTCCACGATCCGGCGGGCCTCCTCCAGGCCCGTGACCGCGCCGAAGCCGCTGTTGAGCACCAGGGGCCCGGAGAAGGACTCGCGCAGGTGCGCCGCGAGGTCACCGGCCACGTCCTGGTGGATGACGGACAGGTAGGCCAGGTCCAGGTCGGCGAGGCCGGCCAGGAGAGCGTCGTAGGTGGCCAGGACGTCCGCGCGGTCCTCCTCGATGGTGCCCTGCACGTTGTGCTCGGGGGAGATGCGCAGGGCGGTGCGCTCGGCGCCGATGGCCTGGGCGACGGCGCGCACCACCTCCACGGTGAGGCGCGCCCGGTTCTCGGGGGAGCCGCCGTAGGCGTCCTCGCGGGTGTTGCTGGAGGGCGCCAGGAACTCGTGGAGCAGGTACCCGTTGGCGCCGTGGACCTCCACGCCGTCGAGCCCGGCCTCGACGGCCCGGCGGGCGGCGTCGGCGAATTCGGCCACCACGCGGGGCAGCTCCTCCGTGTCCAGGGCGCTGGGCACCGGCCCCTCCATCTTGCCGCTGAACCCGCGCACCGGCACCCCGGGGGCGATGGCGCTGGGGGCCTCCGGCTCCGCGCCGCGCAGCAGGTCCGGATGGCACATGCGCCCGCCGTGCATGACCTGGACGAACACGTGTCCGCCGGCCTCGTGGACGGCCTGCGCCACGGCACGCCACCCGTCGGTCTGGGCGTCGTCGGCGAGGCCGGTCTGGCCGGGGAACGCCCGGCTGCGGAAGGAGGGGAAGGCGCCCTCGGTGACGAGCAGTCCGGCAGTGGCGCGCTGGGCGTAGTGCTCGGCGTGCAGCTCGGTGGGGACGCCGTCCTCGCCCGCCCTCTGGCGGGTCAGGGGGGCCATGACGATGCGGTTGTCCAGGCGCAGGGCGCCGACGTCCAGGGGGTCGAACAGGGAGGGCACGGTGGTTCCGATCGCTCGGGGAGATGGTCCTCCGCGCCAACCGGCCGCCGCCGGAGGTTATTCCGGAGGCAGGGCATTCCGGCGGCGGGGGTGCGGCGCCCTCCCTCAGCGGCGGTAGAGGGCCTCGACGTCCTCGGCGTGGTCCTCGATCACCTGGGCCCGCTTGAGCTTCTGGGACTGGGTGACGTGCCCGGAGTCCTCGGTGAACGGGTGGTCCAGGATGCGGAAGCGGCGGATGGACTCGGCGCGGGAGACGCCCGCGTTGACCTGGTCCACCGCCTCCTGGATCGAGGCCAGCACGGTGGGGTCCGTCGCGGCCTCGGCCGGCGTGAGGCTGAGCTCGCGGTCCAGGGCCCACTGGGTGAAGGCCTCGGTGTCCAGGGTGATGAGGGCGCCCACGAACGGGCGGTTCTCCCCGACCACCACGACGTGCTCGATGAGCCGGTGCTGGCGCAGCGCCTCCTCCATGGGCGTGGGGTACACGTTCTTGCCGCCGGCGGTGATGATCACGTCCTTCTTGCGGCCGGTGATCCGCAGGAAGCCGTGCTCGTCCAGCGCACCGATGTCCCCGGTGCGGAAGAAGTCGTCCTCCATCGCCTCCGCCGACGCCTTCGGCATGCCGTGGTAGCCGTCGAACACCACGGGGCCGCGGATGAGGATCTCGCCGTCCTCGGCGATCTTCACCGTCACCCCGGCCACGGGCAGGCCCACGGTGCCCACGCGGTGCGCGCCGGGGATGTTCACGGTGGCCGGCGCGGTGGTCTCCGTGAGGCCGTAGCCCTCCACGATCGGAATGCCGGCGCCGCGGAAGAAGTGCACCAGCTCCGGGGAGAGGGCGGACGCGCCGGACACGCACGAGATCACCTCGCCGCCGAGGGCCTCCCGGATCTTGCGGTAGACCAGCCGGTCGAACAGCGCGCGCCGGGCGCGCAGCAGGGCCGAAGGCCCGGGGCCGTCCCCGAACTCGGCCTCGTCCACGGCCGTGGACCACTCGATGGCGGTGCGCTTGGCGGCCGCGTAGATCGGCCCGGTGCCGCTCTTCTGGGCCTTGGCCTCGATGCCGGCCTCGACCTTCTCGAACACGCGCGGCACGGCCAGCAGCCACGTGGGGTGGAAGGAGGCGAGGTCGCCGAGCAGCGTGGCCGGGGAACCGGAGTGGGCCACCTGGATGCGGGCGTACAGGCAGATGACCTGGACGGCGTGGGCGAGCACGTGGGCCAGCGGGAGGAAGAGCAGGGTGCGCGACGTTGTCGTCTCCGGGGACCACTGGACCACCTCGCGCGCGAAGTGCAGCACGTTGATGGCCGCGCCCACGAAGTTGCCGTGCGTGATCACGGCGCCCTTCGGGCGGCCGGTGGTGCCGGAGGTGTAGACGATCGAGGCGGGGCTGGCGAGGGTCGCCAGGGAGCGGGCGTGCTCGACGGCGTCGTCCGCCACGAACGCGCCGGCCTCGGCCAGCTCCGCCAGTCCGGCGTCCGTCAGCGGGAACGTCGCCACGTCCACGCCCGCGTGCCCGGCGGCCTCGGCGACGCGCTCGCCGAGCTCCTCGCTGCCGACGGCGACCACCCGCAGGCCCGAATCCGTGACGATGTGCTCCACCTGGTGGGCCGAGGAGGTCTCGTAGATCGGCACGGAGACGGCGCCGGCGAACCACACGGCCTGGTCGAGGACGGCCCACGCGTAGGAGGTGGGGGAGAACAGGCCCACCCGGTCCCCGGGCTGGACGCCGCGGGCGATGAGGCCGGCCGCCACGGCGCGCACCTGGGTGAGGAACGCGGTGAAGTGGACGTCCACCCAGCCGCCCGCGCCGTTGCGCACGGCGTACACGGGGGCGTCCGGCCGGTCGGCACAGGAGGTGACGATCAGGTCCGTGATGTTGGAGTCCGCCGGCGGCATGCCGACGAGCTCGGTGGCGGACTCATGGACGGGGCTCTGGTTCTGCACGGTCCGAGGGTATCCATTCCGGGCGTGCGGCGCGCGGTCGGGCACGCCCGCGCCCGGGACGCGACCGTCAGATCCAGCTGCTGAACCACATCCGCCAGCGCCACTGGTCGTACGGGATCACGTCGCCGATCCAGACGGGCAGGAAGAACAGGGACACGGCGACGGCGATCGTCACGTACGCCAGCACCAGGGCCGAGCCCCAGCGGGGCCCGGGTCGGCGGCCCGGCCGGAGCAGCAGCGAGAGCGCCAGGGCGATCATCATCACGAGGAAGGGCTCGTAGGCGATCGTGTAGAAGAAGAACATGGTCCGCTCGGGCCACAGGAACCACACCAGCTGCCCGGCCGCGTAGGCGCCGAGCAGGGCGCCGGCCCGCCAGTCCCGGTGGCGCACCAGCAGCCACACGCACACGAGGACGGCGGCCAGGCCCGTCCACCACACGAACGGGTTGGCGATGTCCGTGATGGCCGCCGAGCACGCGCCCGCGGCGTCCGCCGGGCAGATCCCCTCGCCGGGCTCTGCGCCCTCGTAGTAGTAGCTCACGGGCCGGCCCATGAACGGCCAGGTCCACGGGTTGGCGGCGTAGTCGTGGGGGCTGGTGAGGCCCTGGTGGAAGGTCGTGGACTCCACGTGGTAGTGCCACAGGGAGCGCAGCGGGCCGGGGACCAGCCCGGCGAGCAGGCCCTCCGGCGGGTTGTCCCGGTGCCAGTCCCGGTAGTAGCCGCCCTCCGTGACGAACCAGCCGGTCCACGAGGCCAGGTAGGCGACCAGGCCGCCGCTCACCACGACCACGAACGCGTACAGGCCGTCCTTCTCGACGCCGGCCCACGCCCAGCGCCGCACCCCGGCGGTCCGGCGCGCGGACATGTCCCACAGGACCGTGAGCAGGCCGAAGGCCGCCATGAACGCCAGCCCGGAGAGCTTCACGGCGCAGCCGGCGCCCAGCAGCACGCCCGCGAGCAGTCGCCACGGGCGCCAGCCGAGCCACGGCCCGCTGGCCAGGGCGTCGCGTCCTAACCGGGCGACGTCGTGGGCGAGCCGCTCCGCGAGCAGCCGCCGCCCGTGGACGCGGTCCGCCAGCAGCGCGGCGAAGGCCGCGAGCACGAAGAACGAGAGGAAGATGTCCAGCAGCCCGATGCGGGACATCACCAGGTGGTGGCCCTCCACGGCCAGCAGCAGCCCGGCGACCGCGCCCAGGGACACCGAGCGCAGCAGGTGCTGCGTGGCGAGGGCGACCAGCAGGACGGAGAGCGTGCCGGCCACCGCGGCGCTGAACCGCCAGCCCACCCCGTTGTCCGGGCCGAACGCGAGCATGCCCAGGCCGATCAGCCACTTGCCCAGCGGCGGGTGCACCACGTAGGCGGCCCCCTCGAGCGGCTCCGCCTCGCCGCGCGCGAACGCGTCGTTGACGTCCTCGCCCCACCGCCGCTCGTAGCCGGACTCCAGGAGGGAGTAGGCGTCTTTGGGGTAGTAGGTCTCGTCGAAGATCAGCTGGTCCGGGTGGGCCAGGTTCGTGAACCGCAGGACGCCGGCGATCACCGTGACCAGCAGCGGCAGGATCCAGTGCCACCGCGTCAGGGGCGCCGCGCTCACCCCGAGGCGGGCGCGCAGGGCGGCGACGCCGAAGGGGCCGTCGTCGGCCGCGACGGCGGCGGGGCGGGGGGCGAGGGCGGTGGCGGGCACGGGCTCCATGCTAGGGGGACGGGTGGAGCAGGCCTCCTCGACGTGCGGTCTGCTCTCAGGCGTGGCCGAGGGGCCACCGGCGGCGCACGGCGGGCGGGAGGAATCCTGCGACGCGCAGGATCCGGTCCTTGTGGGGGCGGAGCCGGTACTTGACCGCTGCCAGGGTGTCCACCGAGCGTTCCCGCCAGGCACGGCGGGCGCCCCTCAGGGGGCTGCGCACTCTGACGTGATACTTGTCCAGGAGCGGCTCAGGGACGATCTCCTGTCCGATGTCGAAGCGGTCGGCGAAGCGGGCGATGCCGAGTTCCTTGTCCGGATAACCCGTGAAGTGCATGACGAACGCGTCCGTCAGGGAGTCCTCGTAGTAGTGCCCGCGCGAGTTCAGCTCTCGGTGGCCGACGATCCGGACGCGCTCGGCGTGCCCGCCCGTCTGGATGGCCCACCACATCTGGTCCTGGTCGCCGTGGGTGAAGAGACCGTCGCGATCGTCGTCCCACCAGGCCCGGACCGTGGCCAGGTCCGCTGTCGAGGTCGCCTCCACGATCGTGCGCGCCGTCTCGTCGTTCCGGAGCAGCATGACCCCGGTGTTGATGCGTGACCAGAACCCGTTCGGCTCTGTGGGCCCTTCGGCGATGACCAGGCTGATGTCGTCACGCTCGGCCTCGGAGATCAGGCGTCGGAGGTTGTCCGCCTCGAAGTCGGTGAAGAAGGCATCGTCGTCCATCCACACGAGCCAGTCATAACGTGGGAGCAGCCGGCGGAGGATGGCGACCTTGTAGTCGAACTTGGTGACGATATGCGGGTCGATGCCCGTCTCGAGCCGGTAGTCCAGCCCGTGCTCTCGAGCGTAGATCGCGTGGTTGACGTAGGAGCGCAGGCGAATCTCATCGCCACCGGACGTGATGCAGATGCGGGACTCGACGGGCATGGTCCTGACCTTCCGGAGAGGCGTGGGCCCGGGCGGGCTCGGGGCGGTGCCTCTACGATCTTGACATATGACCCCGAGACCGACTGATCTGCCGTCCCCGTCGGGCCGCATCGTCCTGGCCGCCACCCCCATCGGCAATCTCGGGGACGCGTCCGCGCGCCTGCGTGAGCTGCTGGCCGAGGCGGACGTGATCGCCGCCGAGGACACCCGGACCGCGCGGCGCCTGTGCGCCGGACTGGGCGTCACCCCGACGGGCAGGGTGGTGGCCCATCACGAGCACAACGAGGCGGCCTCCACCCAGGGGCTGCTGGACCAGGTGCGGGGCGGTGCCACGGTGGCGGTGGTCTCGGACGCGGGCATGCCCACGGTCTCGGACCCGGGGTACCGGCTCGTGGCGGCCGCGGTGTCCGCAGGGCTGCCCGTGACCTGCGCGCCCGGCCCCTCCGCCGTGACCACCGCGCTCGCCCTGTCCGGCCTGCCGACGGGCCGGTTCGCCTTCGACGGCTTCGTCCCCCGCAAGGACGGGGAACGACGGCGATGGCTCACCTCCCTGGTGACCGAGGCGCGCACCGTGGTCGCCTTCGAGTCGCCGCAGCGTCTGGCGGACGCGCTGGCCGTCGTCGTGGAGGTCCTCGGACCGGAGCGGCCGGTGTGCGTGGCCCGCGAGCTCACCAAGCTGCACGAGGAGGTGGTGCGCGGCACGGCGGCCGAAGTGCATGCCTGGGCTGCGGAGCGGCACGCGGGGGAGGGGATCCGCGGGGAGATCGTGCTGGTGATCGGGCCGGCCGCCCCCGGCGCCGAATGCGAGGCGTCCGAGGCGGACGCCGTCGCCGAGGTGGCGGTGCTCGTGGAGTCCGGCACCCGGCTCAAGGAGGCCGTGGCCGCGGTGGCCGGAGCCCACGGGATGCGGAGCCGGGAGCTCTACCAGGCGGTGCTCGCGGCCCGGGGCTGACACGTCCCCGGCTGCACAGCCAGCAGCCGCCTACCGCGTGAACGGTCGATTCACAACGGGTCTCTCAAGCGTGAATAATCACAGATTCTACGACTCGTCGGTTGTGGCAGGACCGCTACTATGTCAGAGTGCCTCATGCCTGTGGAGGTGCCCCAGGTCCTCAGAAGCGCCACGAAAGGCATTGGCATGGTCAACGAAACTCGAGTGATATCACGTCGGCAAGTAACCAAGGGTGTCACCTGGACTGTCCCTGCGATCGCTGCCACCGCCGCAGCCCCGGCCTTTGCTGTATCGAACGTTGGCGTGGTTGCCGGCGCAACTCTGTACGCGAACCCGCTCATGACGAAGTACGTCCAGGCGCAGAACGGTACGACCGCGCTCTATCTGAATGCCACACCGGGCGTGGGTATCCCCGATGCCACGGCCTGCCAATCCGTCCAGAACAAGAAGATCTCGATCGTCTACACGGCTCCTGCGGGCATCGTCGACTTCCGCAAGGTCCTGAACGCTCGGAAGGCCGGCACCCCCTACAACACCTACACGAACGGCAGCGTGGGCGACAGCAAGACCTTCTACACGTTGAAGGTCGGGGACCGCTTCGTGACCGGCACCAACCCCGCATACTGGGAAGTCACCAAGCTGGCCTCGGACGGGTCCTCCATCACCCTGACGTATTCAGCACCCATTACCGGCTGCTATTTCTACGCACAGCCGTCATTCAATCCCTACTTCTGGGCCAAGGACGTGGCGTCCATGGTCAACCAGGTCCACCTCACCGCGTATATCGGCACGCAGCGCGTCGCGTTCGACACGGGGGCCGCGTCGAACGTTACCTGGTCTGCCGATCGCCTCGAGATCATCGGCCCCAAGACGACGAACTGACTCGAGTCTCTCTCAACCCACGTGTCAGCGAGGGGTGGCTGCAGCCCTCTGCAGCCACCCCTCGCTGCATTCATGGGCGTTGCTCCCACCTGCTGGAGCCGCCACGTGCCGAGGGCTCGATGGAGTCGTCGGGTGTTCCACCCGGTGACCCAGTCCAGGATCGCGACCTCGATGGCGATCGCGGAGGGCCCTGGTGGCCCGTACCGGTTGCACCAGACCCTCAGTGTCTGCACGCCGACGCCGAGGTGTGGCACGACAGCGCGGATCGACTCCCCTCTCGGAGCATCTTCGAGTCCCTGTCGGTCATGGGCAGTGCGACCGGCACGCTCACGTACCCCGGGACTGAGCGTCGCGGGCGCACGCCGCTTCTCCTCGCCGCGACTCAGAACGAAACCCCGATCGCTTCACCCCCACGGAGGTTCTCTCCGTCGTCACCGCGCGACGCTCACCAGCGTCCTGGCGGGGTACAGCTAGGATCGGCCGTGGAGCCGCTGCCGACCGCCGCCGGACGGCGTCGGAATAGCCGTGGCCGTCCACCCGTTTCCTTTCAGGACGCGGGGCGTGCCGCCTCCGACCACCGACCCCGAAAGAGGTGCATCATGACCGTGACCGCTGAGCGCGAGAAGGCGCTGCTGGAGTCCGTCCCCACCGGCCTGCTGATCGACGGCGAGTGGCGAGATGCCTCCTCCGGCAAGACCTTCGACGTGAAGGATCCCGCCACCGGCAAGGTCATCGCGAGCCTGCAGGACGCGAACTCCGACGACGCCATGGCCGCCTTCGACGCCGCCTGCGCCGCGCAGGCCGACTGGGCCCGCACCCCGGCCAAGGAGCGCGCCGACATCCTGCGCCGCGCCTACGATCTGATCAACGAGCGCGCCGAGGACTTCGCGCTGCTGATGACCCTCGAGATGGGCAAGCCGCTCGCCGAGGCCCGCGGCGAGGTCACGTACGGCAACGGCTTCCTGCGCTGGTTCTCGGAGGAGGCCGGCCGCCACTACGGCCGCACCCTGACCGTGCCCGAGGGCACGCTGCGCATGCAGGTGCACCACCGCCCGGTGGGCCCGTGCCTGCTGATCACCCCGTGGAACTTCCCGCTGGCCATGGCCACCCGCAAGGTGGGCCCCGCCGTCGCCGCTGGCTGCACCATGGTCCTCAAGGCCGCCAAGCTGACCCCGCTGACCACCCAGCTGTTCGCGCAGGTGATGCAGGAGGCCGGCCTGCCCAAGGGCGTGCTCAACGTCGTGGCGGGCTCCTCCGCCTCGTCGATCTCCAGCCCGATCCTGCAGGACCGGCGCCTGCGCAAGGTGTCCTTCACCGGTTCCACCCCGGTCGGTGTGCGCCTCATGAAGGACGCGGCGGACAACGTGCTGCGCACCTCCATGGAGCTCGGCGGCAACGCCCCGCTCATCGTCTTCGAGGATGCGGACCTGGACGCCGCCGTCGAGGGCGCTTTCGCCGCGAAGATGCGCAACATGGGCGAGGCCTGCACCGCCGCCAACCGCTTCCTCGTGCACGAGGACGTGGCCGAGGAGTTCACGCAGAAGTTCGTGGCCAAGCTCGAGGCGCTCAAGCCCCTGCGCGGCACCGACCCGGAGTCCACCCTCGGCCCGATCGTGGACGAAGGCGCGCGCGACGACATCGACCAGCTCGTCCAGGACGCCGTGGCGGCCGGCGGCGAGGTGCTCACCGGCGGCCACAAGATCGAGGGCGACGGCTACTTCTACGCGCCGACCGCGATCAAGGTGGAGAAGGGCAACCCGATCCTCCAGCAGGAGATCTTCGGCCCGGTGGCCCCGATCGTGACCTTCTCCTCCGAGGAGGAGGCCATCGAGATGGCCAACGACACCGAGTACGGCCTCGCCTCCTACGTGTTCACGAAGGATCAGGCCCGGATGTACCGCGTGGCCGAGAGCATCGAGTTCGGCCTCATGGGCTACAACGTGGGCGTCATCTCCAACCCGGCCGCGCCGTTCGGCGGCGTGAAGCAGTCGGGCCTGGGCCGCGAGGGCGGCGCCGAGGGCATCGAGGAGTACACCTCGGTGCAGTACATCGGCATCGCCGACCCGTGGGCGGCCACGAAGGCCTGACCTCTTCGCCGCGCCGTGTCCTCCGGGGGCGGTATCGGGTGGTATCCGACGTGGATACCACCCGATACCGCCCCCGAGGCGTGTCGGGGGCCCCGGGCTCGGCTCCCTAGAGTGGGGTGCATGGCCCACGCATCCGAGACCCCGCTCGCCTACCGCGCCCCCGCCCAGCAGCCGGACGACGACGGCGGCCCGCGCCGGGACGCCCGCGAGGAGAAGTCGGGCCGCAAGCGTCGTCTCGAGTACCCGCCCGCACCGGAGCCGCTGCCGGTGCCCGTCGTGGACAACCACACGCACCTCGACTTCCGCGACGGCCTGGTCCGGGTGGACGTCCACCAGGCGATGGACGCGGCGGAGGCCGTGGGCGTGACCGGCGCGGTCCAGGTGGGCTGCGACGTCGCCTCGGCCCGGTTCACGATCGCGGCGATCGAGGCCGAGCCCCGCCTGCTCGGCGCCGTGGCGCTGCACCCCAACGACGCGGCCCGCCTGGCCGAGCGCGGCGAGTTCGAGGAGGCGTTCGCGCAGATCGCGGAGCTCGCCCGCCACCCCCGCGTGCGCGCCGTCGGCGAGACGGGCCTCGACTACTTCCGGACGCAGGACGAGGCCGGCCACGCCGCGCAGCAGGAGTCCTTCCGCCGGCACATCCGACTCGCCCGCGAACTCGGCACGGCCCTGCAGATCCACGACCGGGACGCCCACGACGACGTCGTCCGGATCCTGCTCGAGGAGGCGGCCGACGGCGGGCTGCCCCCGCACGTGGTGTTCCACTGCTTCTCCGGCGGCCCCGATCTGGCCCGCACGTGCGCCGAGCACGGCTGGCACATGTCCTTCGCCGGGCCCGTCACCTTCAAGGCCAACGACGAGCTGCGCGAGGCGCTGCGGATCGCCCCGGCCGAGCTGCTGCTCGTGGAGACGGACGCGCCCTTCCTCACGCCGCATCCGCATCGGGGTCGCCCCAACGCGCCCTACCTGGTCCCGCTGACCCTGCGGGGCATGGCGGAGACGCGCGGCGACGACGTGGACGCCCTCGCCCGCGCGGTGAGCGAGAACACCGCCCGGGTGTACGGCTCGTTCTGAGCCGATCCAGACCCGGCCCCTAGGATGGACGACGTGCTGACCCGACTCCTCAAAGCCCGGCTGCCCGAGGGAACGCAGTACCTGGTGGACCGCCCCATGCGGATCCGCCTCGTGTTCGTGGTCCTCGGGTCCGTCCTCGTGGCCGGCCTCGAGATGGTGGCGCTCGCCTCGATCCTCCCGCTGGTCAGCCTGCTGACCTCGGGTGAGCTGGACTCCCCGGCGCTCGAAGGGCTGCTGGCCCGGTTCGGGGCCGTGACGGTGCCGGAGCAGACGGTGGCCTTCGCCGTCGTGATCGTGCTGGCCTTCCTGCTCAAGGCGATCCTGGTGCTCGCGTTCCGCTGGTGGACCATGGGGTTCACCAACCAGAACCTCATCCGCACGTCCGCCACGCTGCTGCGCTACTACCTGCGGGCCGACTACGGCCTGCACCTGACGCGCACGGTCGGCACCCTGGTCAACAACGTCACCGGCACCTCCAGCATGGCCTACACGGGCGTGGTGAACGCGTCTGTCACGTTCCTCACGGAGGCCGTGACGCTCGTCGCGGTGGCGGTCGTGGTGGGCGTCGCCATGCCGCTGACGGGGCTCGGGATGGCCCTGTACTTCCTCGCCGTCGCCTGGGTGATCAAGACCGTGATCCGCCGCCCGGCCTCCCGCTTGGGCTGGACCCTGGTGACCGCGGGGGAGCGGGCCAACACGGCGGCGCTGCAGGGCCTGGAGAACTACAAGGACGTGAAGATCCGCGGCAACGACTCGGCCTTCATGGAGGAGTACCGCGCGGCCCGCATGGAGAGCGCCGAAGCCACGCGGCTCAAGATGATCCTCACGATGATGCCGCGCTACGTGCTCGAGGTCGCCTTCGTGGCCGCCATCGCGGCGCTCGTGGCCGTGGCCTTCATCCAGGGCCGCGGCGGGGAGGCGTTCGGCTCGCTCGCCCTGCTCGCGATGGCCGGCTTCCGCGTGCTGCCGTCCATGGCGGCGCTCATGGCCACCACCAACGAGATCCGCACGTCCTGGCCGGCCTTCGAGCGCACGACGGCGGAGCTCGCCGCCGCGCAGCCGGTCCTGCACGCGGCGGACCGGCCCTACGAGCGCGTCACGTTCGAGGAGGCCATCGAGGTGCGGGACGCGTCCTTCACCTACCCCGGCAAGGCCGAACCGGTCCTGCGCGACATCGACCTGCGCATCCCCTTCGGGTCCTCGTACGCCTTCGTGGGCGGCAGCGGTGCCGGCAAGACCACCCTGGTGGACCTGGTCATCGGCTTCCACCACGCCCAGCGCGGTGGGGTCTACGTGGACGGGGTGGAGCTCGAGGCCAACCCGCGGGGGTGGTGGGACAACGTGGCGTTCGTCCCGCAGTCCGTCACCGTGGTCAACGGAACGGTGCTGCACAACGTGCTCCTGGACGTCGAGGCCGCCCAGACGGCGGACCGGGCCGAGGTGGAGCGCGTGCTGCGCGAAGCCCAGCTGGGCCAGTGGCTGGACGAGCTCCCCGACGGCCTGGACACCGTGATCGGCGAAGGGGCCGTGGGCGTCTCCGGCGGCCAGCGCCAGCGCCTGGGCATCGCGCGCGCGCTCTTCCGGCGCCCCCGCCTCCTCGTGCTCGACGAGGCGACGTCGGCCCTCGACAACCTCACGGAACGCCGGGTGACCGAGGTGATCGAGTCGCTGCGCGGCCGGATCACGGTCATCGTGGTCGCCCACCGTCTCTCCACGGTCAAGCGCTGCGATCAGATCGTGCTGATGGACCAGGGGCGGATCATCGGCCAGGGCACGTTCGCCGGGCTGCAGGAGACGAGCCCCGAGTTCCGCGAGCTCGTCCGGCTCGGTGACCTCTCCACCTGAGCGGACCCCGCGCCGCTGCGTCCCGGCTACCCCGTCCGGCGCCCCGATAGACTCGCGGGCATGGTCCAGCCCTCCCCGCACCCCGCCCCCGCCCCGCTGCTGAGCGCCGCGGACGTGCGGCGCATCGCCGCCGAGCTGGACCTGCGTCCCACCAAGCAGTGGGGCCAGAACTTCGTGATCGACCCGAACACGATCCGGCGCATCGTGCAGGCCGCGGACGTGACCGCGGACGAGCACGTGCTGGAGATCGGCCCCGGACTGGGCTCGCTCACCCTCGGCCTGCTGGACGCGGCCGCCGCCGTCACCGCCGTCGAGATCGACCCGGTCACCGCCGCCCGCCTGCCGCGCACCGCCGCCGAGTTCCGCCCCGGGGCCGAGGACGCCCTCGCGGTGCTGCACGCGGACGCCATGACGCTGAGCGAGCAGGCACTGGCCGAGGTCCGGCCCGCTGCCGCGGCCGGCGGCCCCACCGCGCTCGTGGCGAACCTGCCCTACAACGTGGCCGTGCCCGTGCTGCTGCACGCGCTCGCGGTCCTGCCAGGGCTGCGGCACGGCCTGGTGATGGTGCAGGAGGAGGTCGCGGACCGTCTCGCGGCCGGGCCCGGCTCCAAGGTCTACGGCGTCCCGTCCGCCAAGGCGGCGTGGTATGCGGACGTGCGCAAGGCGGGCACCATCGGCACCCAGGTGTTCTGGCCCGCTCCGCGCATCCACTCCGGGCTGGTCGCCTTCACCCGGCGCGAGCCGCCGGCGGGCAGCACGTCCCGCCGGGAGGTCTTCGCCGTGGTGGACGCCGCCTTCGCCCAGCGCCGCAAGACCCTGCGCGCCGCGCTCGCCTCCTGGGCGGGGTCGCCGCAGGCGGCGGAGGACGCCCTGGTGGCCGCCGGCGTGGACCCACGCGCCCGCGGCGAGGCCCTGGACATCGCGGCCTTCGCGCGGATCGCCGAGCACGGCCCGCGGCGTGCGGCGGAGGAGGTGGTTGCATGACGACGGAGGACCTCGGCCTCGACCCCACGGCCCGGCACGTCACGGTCAGCGCCCCCGGCAAGGTGAACCTGTCCCTGCGGGTGGGACCCCCCGGCGCGGACGGCTACCACCCCGTGGCCACCGTGTACCTGGCCGTCAGCCTGCGGGAGACCGTCACGGCGATCGCGCGCACGGACGGGAGGATCACCGTCGGCCCGTCGGGCCGCCACATCAGTCTGGTGGACACCCAGGACGTGCCCTGGGACGAGCGCAACCTCGCGCACCGCGCCGCCGCACACCTGCGGCGCACCCTCGGGCTCGATCCTGACACCCACGGCGTCCACCTCGAGGTCGCCAAGCAGGTCCCGGTCGCGGGCGGCATGGGCGGCGGCTCCGCCGACGCGGCCGCCGCGCTGCTCGCGTGCAGCGCCCTGTGGGAGACCGGGCACACCCGCGCCGAGCTCGCCGAGCTGGCCGCCCCGCTGGGCGCGGACGTGCCCTTCAGCGTGCTGGGCGGCGCCGCCGTCGGGCTCGGAACGGGGGCGGAGCTGACCCCCGTCGCGGCCCGCACCCCGGTGCACCTCGTCCTCGTCCCGGCGGACGCCGGGCTGTCCACCCCCGTGGTGTTCCAGACCCTGGACGAGCTGCGCCGGGAGGGTCACCTGCCCGACGGGCCGGCGCGCCCGGAGGTGAACGAGGCCGTCCTGCGGGCCCTCACCGCGGCGGACCCGCTCGAACTCGCCACCGCCATGGACAACGACCTGCAGACCCCGGCCGTCGTCCTGTTCCCCGAGCTCTCGGACGTCCTCGACCTCGGTATGGACGAGGGCGCGCTGCGCGGCATGGTCTCCGGCTCCGGCCCCACCCTGCTCTTCGTGGCGCAGGACGAGGCCTCCGCGCTGCGGCTGGCCTCGGCCATCGAGGAGCGCACGGGCGTGCGCGCCCTCCCCGTCCACGGCCCCGTGCCCGGCGCCCACGTGCTGTGACACCCGGCGGCGCACCCCGCCGCCCCCGACCACCCCTCCTCCGTCCGGAAAGGACCACCTCCTCCATGGCCCACCTGCTCGGCGCCGAGAACATCGGCATCGCCTTCGGAACCCGCACCGTCCTCGAGGGCCTCTCCCTCGGCGTGGATGAGGGGGACCGGATCGGACTCGTGGGCCGCAACGGCGACGGCAAGTCCACGCTCATGCGCATCCTCGCCGGCCTTCAGGAACCCGACACGGGCCGCGTCACCCGCCGCGGCGGCGTCCGCGTGGGCGTGCTGGACCAGCAGGACCGGCTCGACCCGGAGCACACCGTGCGTCAGGCCGTGGTCGGGGACGTGGACGACCACGTGTGGGCCTCAGACCCCAAGGCCCGGGACGTCCTGGGCGGTCTCCTCGACGGCTTCGACCTGGAGCAGTCCGTGCGGGGCCTCTCCGGCGGCCAGCGCCGTCGCGTGGCCCTGGCCCGTCTGCTCGCCGGGGACGACGACGTCCTCTTCCTCGACGAGCCCACCAACCACCTGGACGTCGAGGGCGTCGCGTGGCTCGCCCGCCACCTGACGCAGCGCTGGCGCCCCACCGACGGCGGCCTTGTGGTGGTCACCCACGACCGGTGGTTCCTCGACGAGGTCTGCACGCGCACGTGGGAGGTGCACGACGCCACGGTGGACCCGTTCGACGGCGGCTACGCGGCGTGGGTGCTCGCGCGCGCGGAGCGCTCCCGGCAGGCGGCGGTGACGGAGCAGAAGCGTCAGCAGCTCGTGAAGAAGGAGCTCGCCTGGCTGCGCCGTGGCGCCCCGGCGCGCACGTCCAAGCCGAAGTTCCGCATCGAGGCGGCCAACGCCATCATCGAGGACGTCCCCGCCCCGCGCGACTCGGTGTCCCTGGCGAAGATGGCCACGGCCCGGCTCGGCAAGGACGTCCTCGACCTCGAGCACGTGAGCCTGACGCTGGGGGAGAAGCCGATCCTCGACGACGTCACCCTGCGCCTGGCGCCCGGCGAGCGGCTCGGCGTGGTCGGCGTCAACGGTGCGGGCAAGTCGACCCTGCTGCGCCTGCTCGACGGCCGCATCGCTCCGGACTCGGGGCGGGTGAAGCGCGGCAAGACGGTGGTCTCGGCCACCCTCACCCAGGACGTGAAGGAGCTCGACGACGTCGCCCACCTGCGCGTCGCCGAAGTCATGGCCCGGGAGGGTTCGTCCTTCCAGGTCGGTGACCGCGAGATGTCCTCCGGCCAGCTGCTCGAGATGCTCGGCTTCGGCACCTCCCGGCAGTGGACTCAGGTCTCCGAGCTCTCGGGCGGCGAGCGCCGGCGCCTGCAGCTGCTGCGTCTGCTCGTGGGCGAGCCCAACGTCCTCATGCTCGACGAGCCGACCAACGACCTGGACACGGACACCCTGGCCGCCGTCGAGGACGTGCTGGACGGGTGGCCGGGGACCCTGGTGGTGGTCTCCCATGACCGTTACCTGCTCGAGCGCGTCACCGACCACCAGGTCGCCCTGCTCGGGGACGGCAAGGTCCGCGGCCTGCCCGGCGGGGTGGACCAGTACCTCGAGCTGCGCGCCGCGATGGACGACGCCGGCGGCCCGGCCCGGGGAGCCGGCGCAGCTCGGGGCCGCAACGACGTCGTCGGGACGTGCGCGGGCATGGGCGGGCCGGAGGAGGACACCGGGCCCACCGAGGCGGAGCGTCGGCTGGCCCGCAAGGAGATGGCCCGGCTCGAGAAGCAGATGACCCGGCTCCGGGACCGGAGGTCCGGCCTCGAGGCGCGGATGGCCGAGCTGGGGCAGGCGCAGGACTTCGACGCCCTCACCGCGGCCTCCGCCGACCTGAAGGACCTCGACGCGCAGCTGGACGTCCTGGAGGAGGAGTGGCTGCAGGCTGCTGAACTCGCCGAAGGGGACTGACGGGCGGGCGCGCACAGGAGAGTGCGGCAGGTCGCACAGCCGGCGACTGTTTCCGTCCTATAATCGGGGGCCGGGGCACGGCACCATGCCCGGCCCACATGACGTGGACCATCCCCCCGCGTCAGGACGGAGGAGCAGAGCGTGTTCGCGAGCCCCGGTGACGAGTCGACCACGCTTCGCATGGGCTCGACCGCCCGCGGTCGTGTCCTGGGCCGGACCTGGGAGCGAGGCCTTCCACGACTCGTCCTGGTCGTGGACGTGGTCGCGGTCCTGCTCGCCACCTTCGTGTCGGCCCAGCTCCGCTTCGGCGGACCGCGGCGCACCACCCTCCCGGGCGCCGCACTCGTCGACTACAGCGTCATCAGCCTCGCGCTGAGCGCGGCCTGGGTGCTCGCGCTGACCATCCAAGGCTCCCGGGACATCCGGATCTTGGGGGTGGGCACCGAGGAGTACAAGCGGGTCCTGCAGGCCACCCTGTACCTCTTCGGCACCGTCGCGATCCTCGCCTATGCGGCAGGTCTCGAAGTGGCGCGCGGCTACGTGGGCCTGGCTCTGCCGCTGGGCGTGCTCCTGCTCCTGCTGGGCCGGTTCCTCGTGCGCGGGTGGGTGGCGCGGCAGCGACACCGCGGCAGGTTCCGGCGGCGGCTCCTGCTCGTCGGCGGCCCGAAGGCCGTCCGGCACATCTTCGAGGCCCTCGACTCCGAGGCCGGCGCCGGCTACGCCCCCGTGGCGGCGGCCCTCCCCGGATACAAGACCCGGCAGGAGGACTACCTCCCGATACCGGTCTCCACGGACCTGGACACCGTGGAGGACGTGGTCGCCCACGTGGAGGAGCGCGACGTCGAAGCCGTGGTGATCACCTCGGGCCACCCGTTCGTCCCCTCGGACGTCCGCCGGCTCGGCTGGGAGCTGCAGGAGCGCGGCGTCTCCCTGATCATGGCGCCCGCCCTCGTGGACGTCGCCGGACCCCGCCTCCACACGCAGCCCCTCGCGGGCCTGCCGCTCATCCACCTCTCCACCCCGCGCCTCTCCGAGGGCAAGGCGTTCGCCAAGCGGGCGTTCGACGTCGTCGCGTCGGGGCTGGGCCTGATCGCCATCTCGCCGCTGTTGATCGCCGTCGCGATCGCGGTCAAGGCCACGGACGGCGGGCCGGTGCTGTTCCGGCAGGAGCGCATCGGTCTCGGCGGCAGGCCGTTCACCATGCTCAAGTTCCGTTCCATGGTGGTGGATGCCGAGGAGATCCGGCAGCGGCTCGTCTCGGACGGCGGGGATGCGGACGTGCTGTTCAAGATGAAGGACGACCCGCGCATCACCCGGATCGGCAAGCTCATCCGCCGCACCAGCATCGACGAGCTGCCCCAGCTCGTGAACGTGCTGCGGGGGGACATGTCCCTCGTGGGCCCGCGGCCTCACCTGCCGCACGAGGTCGAGGCCTACGAGCAGTACGTGCACCGCCGCTTCCTGGTGCAGCCCGGCATCACGGGGCTGTGGCAGGTCTCCGGCCGGTCCGACCTCCCGTGGGAGGAGGCGGTCCGCCTGGACCTCTACTACGTGGAGAACTGGTCCATCCTGGGCGACCTCGTGATCCTGGGGCGGACCGTCAAGGCCGTGATCGCCGCCGACGGCGCCTATTGACCCCGGATCCGCGCGACCTGTGTGGAAGAATGGGCCGTCGTCGCCGCCCCCTGGGGTCCGGCGCTCCGCCCTGGTGTAATGGCAGCACGCCGGCCTTTGGAGCCGTGCGGTCTAGGTTCGAATCCTAGGGGCGGAACCCCCGTCCGCTGACCCCCACCGGTGCAGGAGCCCCCATGTCCCAGCCGTCCGCCCGTCCCTCCGCCGTGATCGTCCTGGCCGCGGGCCAGGGCACCCGCATGAAGTCGACGACGCCGAAGATCATGCATGCGATCGGGGGGCGCTCCCTCGTGGGCCACGCGCTCGCGGCGGCCTGGTCGCTCGCGCCGGAGCACCTCGTGGCCGTGGTCCGGCACGAGCGGGCCCGCGTGGCCGAGCACATCGAGACGGTGGCGGCCCAGCTGGGCATCGACGCGCTGGCGATCGCCGACCAGGACGACGTGCCGGGCACCGGCCGCGCCGTCGAGCTGGGCCTGGCCGCCCTGCCCGCGGACCTCGAGGGCACCGTCGTGGTGACCTACGGCGACGTCCCGCTGCTGACCCCGGAGACGCTCGCCCGCCTCGTCGCGGACCACGAGGCGGACGGCAACGCCGTCACCGTGCTCACCGCCACCCTCGAGGACGCCACGGGCTACGGCCGCATCGTCCGCGACGCCGAGGGCCTCGTGGAGCGGATCATGGAGCACAAGGACGCCCTCGCCCACGCCGAGTCCACGGGGGACGACTCCTTCGTGGCGATCCGCGAGGTCAACTCCGGCATCTACGCCTTCGACGCCGCCCTGCTGCGCCGCACCCTGCCGGAGATCTCCACGGACAACGTGCAGGGTGAGAAGTACCTCACGGACGTGCTCGGCATGGCCCGCGCCGAGGGCGGCCGTGTCGCCTCGGTGGGCACGGACGACGTGTGGGAGGTCGAGGGCGCCAACGACCGCCGTCAGCTCTCCGACCTGGGCCGCCAGCTCAACGACCGCGTGCTGCGCGGCTGGATGAAGGAGGGTGTCACGGTCGTCGACCCGTCCTCCACGTGGGTGGACGTCACCGTCTCCCTCGCCTCGGACGTCACGCTCAAGCCCGGAACCCAGCTGCATGGGGCGACGTCGGTGGCCACGGGCGCCGTCGTCGGCCCGGACTCCACCCTCACGGACACGCAGGTGGGGGAGGGCGCCGTGGTGAAGCGCACCGACGCCACGGAGGCCGTGATCGGCGCGGGCGCGACCGTCGGCCCGTTCACCTACCTGCGCCCGGGCACGGTGCTGGGGGAGGACGGCAAGATCGGCGCGTTCTACGAGACCAAGAACGTGACCGTGGGCCGCGGCGCCAAGCTCTCCCACCTGGGCTACGCCGGGGACGCCGAGATCGGCGAGTACACCAACATCGGCTGCGGCAACATCACCGCCAACTACGACGGCGTCGCGAAGCACCGCACCGTGATCGGGGCCCACGTGCGCACCGGCTCGAACACGGTGTTCACGGCCCCGGTCTCGGTGGGCGACGGCGCCTACACCGGTGCCGGCGCGGTGGTCCGCGACGACGTCCCGGCCGGCGCCCTGGCGCTGAACGCCGTGGCGCAGCGCACCATCGAGGGCTGGGTGCCCGCCAAGCGCCCCGGCAGCATGTCCGCGCAGGCCGCTGTGGCGGCCGGGGCGACGGTCGCGGACGCCGAGGGCTGATCCCTCGCGCCCTAGGATGGGTGCGAGGACCGGGCCGCCCCGGGCGGCCGACACCGACGCCGGACGCCGTCGGTCCTGGAACGCGAGACCACGAAGGATGTTGAGGACGTCATGACGGAGCTGAGCCGCAGCGAGGACAAGCGACTGGTGCTGGCCACGGGCCGCGCCCACCCCGAGCTCGCGCAGGAGATCGCCGAGGAGCTGGGCACCGAGCTGCTCCCCATGAGCGCCTACGACTTCGCCAACGGCGAGATCTACGTGCGCTCGGGCGAGTCGGTGCGCGGCAAGGACGTGTTCATCATCCAGTCGCACCCGGCGCCGCTGAACAACCACCTCATGGAGCAGCTGATCATGGTGGACTCCATGAAGCGCGCCTCCGCCCGCCGCATCACGGTGGTCTCGCCGTTCTACCCGTACGCACGCCAGGACAAGAAGGGCCGCGGCCGCGAGCCGATCTCGGCCCGCCTCGTGGCGGACCTGTACAAGACCGCCGGCGCCTCCCGTGTGATGAGCGTGGACCTGCACACCGCCCAGATCCAGGGCTTCTTCGACGGCCCGGTGGACCACCTGTTCGCCATCCCGCTGCTGGCGGACCACATCCGCTCCAGCGTGGAGGGCGAGGAGGTCACGGTGGTCTCCCCGGACACCGGTCGCGTGCGCGTGGCGGAGCAGTGGGCGGACCGCCTGGGCGGCGTGCCGCTGGGCTTCGTGCACAAGAGCCGGGACCTCACCGTTCCGAACAAGGCCGAGTCCAAGACCGTGGTCGGGGACGTCGAGGGCCGCGTCTGCGTGCTGATCGACGACATGATCGACACCGGCGGCACCATCGCCGGCGCCGTGCAGATCCTCAAGGACGCCGGCGCCAAGGACGTCATCATCGCCGCCACGCACCCGGTGTTCTCGGACCCGGCCGCCCAGCGTCTCGGCGAGTGCGGCGCCCGTGAGGTCGTGGTGACCAACACCCTGCCCATCCCGGAGGAGAAGCGCTTCGAGACCCTCACCGTGCTCTCGATCGCCCCGCTGATCGCCCGCGCGATCCGCGAGGTCTTCGAGGACGGCTCGGTCACCAGCCTCTTCGACGGCGTCGCCTGACCATGGCCGAGCGCGTCGAGCCGGCCCACGGGGACGACGGCGGCGCGGTGGCCGCGCCGCAGCCTCACCGTCCGCGCCTGCCGTTCTGGGCCTCCCTGCTGCTGAACGTGGTGGTGGCCCTCGCGGTTGTCGCCGTGGTGCAGGCCCTGTGGGTGAAGGTGTACTCGGTGCCGTCCGGCTCGATGGAGAACACCCTCGAGGTGGGGGACCGCATGCTGGTCAACCGCACCGCCTACCCGGACGGGATGGCCGACTCCCAGGACGTGGTGGTCTTCACGGCCAACGAGGACTGGGCACACCCCATGCCACCGGAGGGGGCCGTGGAGAACGTCGTCCGCACGTTCGGCGACCTCACCGGCATCGGCCGCTCGCACGAGCAGGCGTTGGTCAAGCGCGTGGTCGGCACCGCGGGGCAGACCGTGGAGTGTTGCACGGCCGAGGGCGCGGTGACGGTGGACGGGGAGCCCCTGGACGAGCCGTACATCCACAACGACCTGCCGTTCCTCCGGGACGAGCTGGACTGCGAGTCCGAGGTGATCTCCGCGCGCTGCTTCGGCCCGGTCACCGTGCCGGAGGACTCGATGCTCGTGCTCGGCGACCACCGCTCGAACTCGGCCGACTCCGTGATCGCGTGCCGCGGCATCCCCGCCGACCAGGCCGGGGACTGCGCCCGCTTCGTCACCCGCGAGGACATCGTGGGCGAGGTCTTCGTGACCGTCTGGCCGCCCACGCACTGGGGCGGGCACTGATCTCCTGAGGGGGCGGGGCGCCGGCCGCCTCCGGGCCGTGCCGACTCACCCGGCCGTGGCCAGCTGCACGGCGATCAGGGCGTCCATCGCCTCCCGCACCCGGGCCTCGGCGTCCTCGGGCACGGGCCCTTCAGCGCGGAGATGGGCCACCACGTCGGCGGCCGTCCGCGGCTCGTCCAGCAGGAGCCAGACGGACGGGCCCAGACCTTCGAGCACGACCAGGCGGTCCGAGGCGAGCAGGACCAGGCGGCCGCTGTCGGTCAGGATGCCGTCGTCGACGGCGCAGCGGGACACCGCGCCCGGGACCGCCGCACCGACCGAGGCCCGCAGCTCCTCATCGGTGAGCGCCTCCCAGGCGGGGGTGACGGGCGTGGGCGGGGCCGCCAGGAGGCCGTCGACGACATCCCGCAGGTCCTCCGCTTCGGCGTAGACCAGGCGTTGGGCGCCGCCGACCGCGTCGAGGACGCGGCAGAGCGTCACGAGACCGCGGGGGAGCAGGGAGAGGGAGGAGGTCTGGGGGACGAGCGCCTCGAGCGCGGCCACGAGTTCTATGGCCTCCGCCCGCGGCGTCACCGGGCCTGCCGGATCCCGCACGCGGTCCAGCACGGCGATCCGGGCCAGCCGGGCGTCGGGGAGGGTCGGACCGAGACCCAGGTCGTCCGGGCCTCGCTGGGTCTTCGGGCGCCCCCCCCGTGACCCCAGCAGGGACAGCGGTTTGGGGTAGGGCGTGACGGTCAGGCCGTCCGGTGCGATGATCGCCGTCTCGTCGGTGAGGTAGGCGAAATGGGGTCCCAGCCGGCGCGTGGCCGTCGTCTTGCCCGTCCCGGACGCCGCCACCAGGACCATCGCCGCCGCGGTGTCCGGTGCGGCGAGGCACGCGGCATGGAACAGCAGGTGGGTGCCGCGGGCGGACTCGATCGTCCGTGAGGTCGCCAGGAACACCAGGTCCTCGTGCCACTGGAGCCACGGAGACGCGGTGTCGGCGCCGCGGTGCGCATCGGCGTGGGCGGGCGGCTGCACGACCTCCACACCGCACCGGGCCCAGGACGCGATGACCTCCGCGCGCTCGTCTCCTGTGAGGCCGCTCACCGTCACGGCATCGAGACCGGTGCCGATGCGCAACGCGGTGGTCTCGCTCATGGCTTCGTCCTCCCCCTGGGCGCCGGGCATGGCTCACCCTTTCCATCCCGTGGCTGTCCGGTCAGTGTACCGAGCACCGTGTCGACGGCCACGAGGCCGCCCCACCGGCTGGCACGGGTCTTCGCCAGAGCCTCCCTATACTCGACACAGGTTCTCGGGCGCTGAGTGCGCCGTCCATCCGAGCTGAGGGAGGAGCCCGCATGGCAGCCCAGTCGCCCACGGCGGCGGTGACCGTGGTGATCCCGCACTACGGCGATCCGGCCCCCACCCTCGCCCTCGTCGACCGCCTGCTGACCGATCCCGGAGACGCGCTGGCCGCCGTCGTGGTCTCGGACGACGCCTCGCCCACCCCGTACCCCGAGGCGCACGATCCGCGTCTGACCGTGGTGCGCCGCGAGCGCAACGGCGGCTTCGGGGCGAACGTGAACACCGGCCTGGCCGCGGTCACCACCGAGCTGGCCCTGGTCCTCAACTCGGACGCCGAGATCACGGGGGCGCAGATCGACGCGCTGGTGGCGGCAGCCGCTCCGTATCAGCCGGCCGTGGTCAGCCCGCAGGTCGTCAACGAGGACGGCACGCCGCAGTGGTCCGGCCGGCACTTCCCCACGGTCCTGCACCAGACCGTCGAGTGGCTGACGCCGCTGGCCCGCTTCCGTCACCTGGACGTGCTCCACGAGGCCGTGGGGCACGACGTCGCGGCGGCCCGGTCCGCCTCGCCCGTGGCGGTCGACTGGGTGATGGGCGCCGTGCTGCTCCTGCCGATGGCGCAGGTCCGCGCCGTCGGCGGGTTCGACGAGGAGTACTTCATGAATTCCGAGGAGGTCGACCTGCAGCGCCGCCTGCGCGAGCGCGGCGTGCCGTCGATCGTGGTCCCGGCCGTCCGTGTGCCGCACGGGCTGCACGGCTCCTCGGACCCGCTGCGCCGGCGCGGCTGGCTGGTGGACTCCCGGTACCGCTACGCCCGGAAGTTCGGTCACCCCCGGGTCCTCAAGGCCGCGCTCACCGCGGCGACGGGGGCGAACTTCGCCGTGAACGCGCTCCGGCAGGCCCGGGGTGTGGACGTGGACGCCCGCGCCGTGCTCCGGGACGAGCACGCGCTGGTCTGGAAGGGGCAGCGCCGATGAGCGCCACCGGCTACACCGTGCCCGCGCCGCCCGACGCGCGGGGCGGCCGCTCACCGGAACGGCTGTTCCTCGTCTCGCCGGCGTTCCACGGCTACCACCGCTCCATCGCGGCGGCGTGGGCGGCCCAGGGCTTCGACGTCACGGTGCACTGCTACGACGCCTACGCCACGCTCGGCATGAAGCTGCGGAACAAGGGGCTGCTCGAGCTGCCGCAGAAGGCGGGCGTGGACCGCACGGCCGCGCGGGTCGCCTGGGACACCGGGCGGGCCGTGGCCGCGCTGCGCGAGGCCCGGCCGGACCGCGTGCTCGTCATCAAGGGGGACTCGCTGGGCGAGGACTTCTGGTCCGAGATCCTCGAGGCGGGCCTGCCCCGCATGCTCTGGCTGTACGACGACCTCGCGCGGCACGACTACTCGATGGAGTTCCTGCGCTCCGTCGGGCCGGTGCTCAGCTACGCCCGCTCCGAGGCCGAGCTGCTGGCCGGCGAGGGTGTGGACGCCCACTACATGCCCAACGGCTTCGACCCGGCGATGGCGTTGCCCCAGGTGCCGCGGCGTGACGAACTGGTCTTCGTGGGCTCGCGCTACCCGAATCGCGTGGAGCTGCTCACCCGCCTGGCCGCGGCCGGGGTGCCGGTGCGCGCCTACGGGCGTCAGTGGAGCCACCACCCGGTGGACCGCCTGCGCACGTGGGAGCTGACCCGGCCGGACCTGCCGGCCGAACGGGACATCCCCCTCGAGGAGGCGTACGCCGTGCAGGCGGCCGCCGCGGGCGCCATCAACATCCACGGCCTGCAGGCCGGCCACGCGATGCGGACCTTCGAGGTGCCCGGCATGGGCGGACTCCAGCTCGTCGATCGGGCCGACGTGGCCGAGTTCTACGTCCCGGACGAGGAGGTGCTCGTCTTCGAGGACGCGGACCACCTCATCGAGCTGGGCCGCCGGGTCGTTGCGGACCCTGCCTGGGGAGCGCGCATCCGGGAGGCCGGCCGCCGCCGGTCGCACGCGGAGCACACGTTCGCGCACCGGGCGGCCATGGCCCAGGGGTGGTGGGCATGACCGACGCGCCCCTCTTCTGGCGCTCCGAGGACCTGCCGCGCTGGCACGCGTGGCAGCGCGCCCAGTGGCCGCTGACCCGGCGGGCCGCGGACACCGCGCGCTCGACCGTGCGCGGCGTGGCCGGCGCCCTGACGCGCCGCCGGCCCACCGGCGACGACGTCCCCCGCCTGCTCCTGCCGGCGGGGGACGTGCACACGCTCGTCGCCCTGGAGTCCTTCGGCCCCACGCAGCTGGCCGCGCTGGCCTCGCCCGTGGCCGCCCTGGCCACCGCGCGGCCGGAGGTCACCGCCGGGGTCGGCTGGGTGCTGCCCGCCGGTGGCGCACCCGCCCTGCCCGGGGCCGCGGGCCACCGGGAGCACGCCGCCACCGCCGACGTCGTGACGGATCGCCTGTCCGGGCTCCGCCGCGTCCTGGTGGCGGGGGAGTACCTGCCCTCGGGCCGCGCCGCCGTGCGCTGGGCCCGGCAGCGGGGGGCGCGGATCGGCGTCGTCCAGCACGGGCTGCTGGCCGTGTCCACGCCGCCCGTCCCGCAGGACGCCACCCTGTACGCCTTCACGAGCACGGACGCGGACTGGTGGACCCAGGGCCGCGCCGATGTGGAGGCCGTCCCGGTGGGCTCGGCGCTGCTCGAGCAGGCCCGCCGGACCGCGCCCGCGCTCTCGGGCGCCGGGGACGACGGCCCCGGGGTGTTCCTCGGCCAGCTGCACGGCGCCGAGCTGCCCCGCCGGGACTTCGCCGCGGCCGCCGAACAGTACGTGCGGGCCACCGGCGCCGCCTACCGCCCCCACCCGGCCGAGCGGGACCGCCTCTCCCGCGGCCAGCACGCGGCCTGGCGCAGGGCCGGTGTGCGGATCGACGACGCCGGGGCGCCCCTCGTCGCCACCCGCGGGCCCGTGGCGGCCGTCTTCTCCACCGGGATCCTCGAGGCCGCGCAGGCCGGCAGACCCGCGTGGGCCGTCCACCCGGACCCGCCCGCCTGGCTGGAGGGGTTCTGGCGGCGCTACGGCATGAGCCGGTGGCGGCCCGGCCGCACCCCGGAGCCCACCCCGCCCCTGGCCTCGCCGACCGCGGACCCCGCGGCCGCGATCGCCGAGCACGTCTGGAAGGAGACCGCGTGAGCATCCTGTGCGTCATCCCCGTGCGCGGCGGGTCCCGGGGGCTGCCCGGCAAGAACATCCGCCTCCTGGGCGGCCACCCGCTCGTGGCCTGGACCATCCAGGCCGCCCTCGAGGCGGAGGAGGACCTGCACGTGGTGGTCTCCACGGACTCGGCCGAGATCGCCGAGGTCGCCCTCCGCTACGGCGCGGACGTGCCGGGCCTGCGCCCGGCCCACCTGGCCCAGGACTCGACCCCCACCGAGCCCGTGATCGAGCACGTGCTCGCGGCCGAGCGCGCGGCCGGCGTCGAACCGGAGGGCGTGATGCTGCTCCAGGCCACCAGCCCGCTGCGCCTGCCCGGCACCCTGGACCGCGCCGTGCGGCAGTTCCGGGACACGGGGGTGGACTCGCTGGTCGGCGTCGTCCCGGTGTCCCCGTTCCTGTGGCGCCATCCCGAGGATCCCGACGGGGAGCCGATCCCGGACTTCGACGTCACGGCGCGCAAGCGCCGGCAGGACATGACGCGCTCCGACCTGCGGTTCCGCGAGAACGGCTCGCTGTATGTGACGCGCCCCTGGGTCTATGACCGGCTGCACAACCGGCTCGGCGGCCGGATCGGCATGCTGGAGCTGGACGATCTCGAGGGCGTGGACATCGACACCGAGTTGGACTTCGCCCTGGCCGAGCAGCAGATGGACCAGTACCTGGCGGTCCAGAAGGTGCTCCAGCACCGCCCCGACCTCGGTGCCCCGCGCACCGCCGAGACCCCCACCACCGGCCCGAACCGCACCCCCGGAGGCGCACAGTGATCATCGAACGCAGGCTCACCCCCTACCTCGTCTTCCCCGAGGACTCGCTCCTGGCCGCCCTGCAGAAGATGACCGACAACCGCGAGCGCACCGTGTTCGTGGTGGACTCCCACGGGTTCCTCGTCGGCTCCCTGACGGACGGGGACGTGCGTCGCTGGCTCGTGGCGCATCCGGAGGCGTCGCTGGACGTGGCCGCGGCCGACGTCGCCCATCGCGACCCGGCGACGGCGCCCCTGGGCGCCTCCCCGGCCGAGATGCGCGAGGCCCTGCCCGCCGGGGCGCTGCACCTGCCGCTGCTGGACGAGCGCGGCCGCCTGACGGCCCTGGCGATCAACCGGGAGGCGGAGCTGCGGATCGGCGGGCACCGGATCGGGGAGGGCCACCCGGCGTTCCTGATCGCCGAGATCGGCAACAACCACCAGGGCGATGTAGACCTGGCCCGCCGTCTCGTGGACCTGGCCGTCGAGGCGGGCGCGGACGCCGTGAAGTTCCAGCTGCGGGACATGGACGCCCTGTACCGGCAGTCCGGCGCGGCCACCGCCGGCGAGGACCTGGGGGCCCAGCGCACCCTGGACGAGCTGGCCAAGTTCTCGCTCTCCGCCGAGGACATGGTGCGGGTGTTCGACCACGTCCGGGACGCCGGCGTCGCCCTGATGTGCACCCCGTGGGACGCCCCGTCCATGCGGGTGCTGCGCGAGTACCCGGTGGACGGCGTGAAGATCGCCTCCGCGGATCTGACGAACCACGGTCTGCTGCGGGACGCGGCCGCCTCCGGCCTGCCGATGGTGCTCTCCACCGGCATGTCCCGGGAGGAGGAGATCCGCGAGTCGGTGGCCCTCGTGCGCTCCTTCGGCGTCCCCTTCGCGATGCTGCACGCCCAGTCGACGTACCCCGCCCCTTACAAGGACGTGAATCTGGCCTACCTGGACCGGCTCGCGGAGATCGCGCAGACGCCGGTGGGCTACTCGGGCCACGAGCGCGGCTTCCACGTGGCGCTGGCCGCGGTGGCCCGCGGGGCCTCGATCATCGAGAAGCACTTCACCGTGGACCGCGGGCTCGAGGGCAACGACCACAAGGTCTCCCTGCTGCCGGAGGAGTTCGCGCAGCTGGTCCGGCAGACCCGGGACATCGAGGAGTCGATCGGCGTCGGGACCGAGCGCGTGGTCTCCACGGGCGAGGCGATGAACCGCATCAACCTGGCCAAGTCCCTGGTGGCGGCCCGCCCGCTGCAGGCCGGCGCCACGATCACCGCCGACGACGTGACCGTGAAGTCCCCGGGCCGCGGTCTGCAGCCGAACGAGCTGCCGCGCCTGGTCGGCCGCACGCTGCACCGCGACATGGCCGAGGGCGACTTCTTCTTCGCCGGCGACCTCACGGACACGGTGCCCACCGGACGCCAGTTCGAGTTCCGGCGCCCCTGGGGCCTGCCGGTGCGCTACCACGACGTCGAGGCGCTGACGAAGGACTGCACCCCGGACTTCCTCGAGTTCCACTTCTCCTACAAGGACCTCGAGATCGACATCGACTCGGTGTTCACCGAGCCCATGCCGATGGGCTTCACCACCCACCTGCCGGACATCTTCTCCGGCGACTTCCTCGTGGACCTGGCCAGCGACGACGACGCCGTGTGGGAGCGCTCGATCGCCGAGGTGCAGCGCACGATCGACATCACCCGGGACCTGAAGCGCTGGTTCCCGAACGAGGAGGAGCCCATCATGGTCATCACCATGGGCGGGTTCACCCTGGACCGGCACATCCGCCCGGAGGAGCGGCGGCCGAAGTACGAGCGCATCGCCGAGGCCGTGCAGCGCCTGGACACCTCCGGCATCCGGATCGCCGCGCAGACGCTGCCGCCGTTCCCGTGGCTGATGGGCGGTCAGCAGTACCACAACCTCTTCATGGACCCGGACGACACCGTGGCGTTCGTGGAGGCCACGGGGGTGCCCCTGTGCCTGGACATCTCCCACTCCAAGCTCTCGGCCACGTTCCTGGGGATCCCCTTCTCGGAGATGGTGGAGAAGCTGGCCCCGCACACCATCCACCTGCACCTCGTGGACGCCACCGGTGTGGACGGGGAGGGACCGCAGATCGGGGAGGGCGACGTCGACTGGCCCGTGCTGTGCGAGCAGCTGGACCGCCTGGCCCCCGGGGTGAGCTTCATCCCGGAGATCTGGCAGGGCCACATCAACAACGGCGAGGGCTTCTGGACGGCCCTGGACCGCCTGGAGCAGTGGCTGTGATCCCCGAGGCCGCGACGACCACTCCGGCCCCGCTGACGCTCTGGGTGGTTCCCGTGGCAGACCTCGGCGGCGTGGCCCGGCACGTCCTCGACGTCGCGCGCGTGGGCCTGCCCGGTCTGCGTCTGGCGGTGCTCTGCCCCGAGGGGCCGCTCGCCGAGCGCCTGCGCGAGCAGGGGGCGGCGGTGTTCACCGGGGACGTCGGTCCCGACGCCGGTCTGGCCGCCTCGGTGCGCACGCTCCGGACGGCGGTGCGCACCCTGCGCCCGGCCGCGGTCCACACGCACCTGGCCTACACCGACCTCGCGGCCTTCACGGCGCTGGGCGCGGAGCGAACCCTGCGGAGGGCGGGTGCACCGGCGCTGCTCAGCACCGAGCACGGGATCGCCCCGGACGACGGGCTGTACAATCGCGCCGCGGCGGCCCGGGTGAAGAACGCCGCGCACCGCGCCCGGCTGCGCGGCACGGACCTCGTGATCGCGGTGGCGCAGTCCACCGCGGACGTGCTCCGGCGCAAATGGGGTGCGGGGGCGCCCCTCACCGTGGTGCGCAACGGGGTGGATGTGTCCGCGGTGCGCGCCGAGGCCGCGGGGCAGCGGCGCGCACCGGGGGAGGGGCTGCGGATCCTGTCACTCTCCCGCCTGGCGCCCGAGAAGGGCCTGGACCGGCTGATCGCCGCACTGCCCGCCCTGCTGGAGCGCGACCCCGGGGCGCGGTTGACGTTGGCCGGCACCGGGCCGCTCGCGGCGGCGCTGCGTGCGGAGGCCGAGGACCTCGGTGTCGCGGATGCGGTCGACCTGCCCGGCTTCGTGGAGCCGTGGGGCACCATGGCCGAGCACGACGTGCTGGTGCAGCTCTCCGCGTGGGAGAACCTCAGCTACACCCTGCTCGACGCCGCGGCCGCCGGCCTGCCCGCCGTCGCCACGGATGTGGGCGGCAACGGAGAGATCCTGCCGCCTGAGCGCCTGGTCCACGAGACCACCCCGGCGGCCATCGCCGACGCCGTTGTGCGTGCCGCCGCCGACGGCCCGGGCGAGGTGCGCGTAGGCGACGTGGAGACGATGGCCCGGGCGACCGCCGAGGCGACCCTCGAGGTGCTCGGGCGCCGGGTGGGGAAGGGCGGGCACCGATGACCGCGGCGAGCCCGAACGAGCCGGGATCGGTGTCGGTGGCTCCGGCCGAGAAGCGAGTGCCGGGGCCCCGGTTCCGGGAGCTGGACGGGCTCCGCGGCCTTGCCGCGCTGGCCGTGGTGTTCTCGCACTACACAGGTGCCCACAATTCGCACTATCCGCAGGATCCCGCCGCGTTCCACGACGCGGCCTGGGGTGCGGCGGGCGTGCAGCTGTTCTTCATCATCTCCGGGTTCGTCATCTTCATGTCCGCCCGGCGGGCCGACCGGCCGAGCGACTTCGCCATCTCCCGGGCCGCCCGGCTCTATCCGCCGTACTGGATCTCCCTGGTGTTCGCCGTGGTGCTGCTCCTGCTGCACCCGGTGCCCGGCTTCCCCTTCACGTGGGGCCAGGCCCTCGTCAACCTGACGATGGTCCAGCGGTGGGTCGGCGTGGACAACGTGGTGGACGTCTACTGGACGCTCGCGGTGGAGATGCAGTTCTACGTGATCATCCTGATCCTCCTGTATCTCACGCGCTGCCGCCTTTCGGACCGCGTGGTGCTGTGGGGGAGCCTCGCGTGGTCGGTGATCTCGTGGGCCGTGGTGTTGTTCACCGCGCCGCACGTGGGCTCGGACCCTCAGCGGGACCCCCTGTGGGTGAAGCTCCTCAACAACGCCACCGTGGCCGAGTACGCTCCGTTGTTCGTGCTGGGGATGGCCTTGTACATCGCGCGGCAGACGGGGCAGCACCGCGGCTGGGTCGCGGCGGCCGCGGTGTCCGCGGTGGGCAGCACGTTCGTCATGCGGGGGATGCCCTTGGCCCTCGAGGTCCTCGTGGTGGTGCTCCTCGCAGTCACGGTGATGCTGCGGAAGAGGACGTCCGTGCTGCTCCTGGCCCCTGTCCAGTGGTACGGGAAGATCAGCTATTCCCTCTACATCCTCCACGCCATCCCCGGATACATCCTCATCCACGCGCTCTGGCCGTATGTGGGCCGGAACATGGCCATGCTCGTGGCCTTGGCCGTGGTCTCCGTTCTCGCCTGGGCCCTGCAGAAGTACGGCGAGGAGCACCTCGGCCGCGCGGCCAAGCGGGGGCTGACCCGCGTCCGCTCCGTCGTGGACGCGCGCACCGGAGGCCCTCGATCCCCTGGGAAGGCCCTGGGATGACCGGTCGCATCTGGATCCTGGCGAACCAGGGCGAAGTGGGTGGCGGCGAGGTGATGCTGCACCACCTCGCCACGGCCCTGCGCGAGCTGGGGCGGGACGTGGGCGTCGTGGCCCCGGCGCACCCGGCCGAGACCGCCGATCGCCTCGACGCGGACGGTTTCGACGTGGTCCGCGTGGGTGGGCCCGGACGCCTGGGGTACCTGCGTGCTCTCCGGGCCTGGGACCGTGGCCGTGGCGGGGACGACGTCGTGTGGTGCAACGGGCTGCTGCCGGCCACGGCGCTGGCCGGCCGGCCGCGCCGGATCGTGCACCTGCATCAGGTACCCGAGAAGCCGGTTCTGCGGGTGTTCTCCGCCCTGGCGCGTCCCGGTGCGCTCGCGGTCCTCGCGCCGTCCCGATTCGCGGCGGACCGCATCCGCGGGGCGCGCGTGCTCCACAACTGGGTTCCGGCCCCGACGGCGCCGCAGACACGGCGGGCCCGCGGTGCCGATGATCCGGTGACCGTGGGCTTCCTCGGCCGGCTGTCCGAGGACAAGGGCATCGTGACGCTCCTGGAGGCCGCCGCGCTGCTGCGGAAGACCGACCCGGGTGCTTTCGTGTTCCGCGTCGCGGGGGAGAGCCGATTCGTGGCGGAGGACGAGGCCGACCGGCTCGCCACCGCCCTGAAGGCAGCCGGTGAGGACGTCCAGGTGCTCGGCTGGCAGGACAGCGGTGAGTTCCTGGCCTCCGTGGACGTGCTGGCCGTGCCGTCGCAGTGGGCCGAGGTCTTCGGCCTGGTGACGGCCGAGGCGATGGCGGCGGGCGTTCCGGTGGTGGCTTCCGATGCGGGGGCCGTTCCCGAGGTGGTCGGCAGCGATCACCCCTTCATTGTTCCGCAGCGGGACGCTGCCGCACTCGCGGGCTGCTTGCGGGCGGTACGAGCGATCGATCTGGGGGCGGTGGCCCACTCCCAGCGACGCCGCTGGGAGTCGCTGTTCTCTCCCGAGGCCGGCCGCGCCGCCGTCGCCGAGCTCCTGGATGACCTGTCCCTATGATCCCCGCGGAGGACTCATGACCGAGACGCCCCTGACCCCCGAGGCCAGCGTGATCGTCCCCAGCCGGGGCGGAGCCCAGCGGCTGCCGCGCCTGATCGGCGCCCTCGCCGCGCAGGAGGACGCCCCGCCGTTCGAGGTCTACGTGGTCGTGGACGGGGATGTGGACGGGTCGGAAGCGTTGCTCGCCCAGTTGGCCGCAGAGCATCCGGGCCTGGACCTGAGTTGGACCGTCTTCCGGGAGAACCGCGGACGGGTCGCTGCGCTCAACGCCGGCGCCGACGCGACGTCCGGCCGCATCCTCATCCGCGCGGACGACGATCTGGAGCCCGGGCCCCACTACATCCGGGACCACGTGGCCGCGCACTCGGGGGAGCCCGGCGGAGCGATCGGACTCTATCTGAACGTCCTGGAGCCCACCCCGTATCAGCGCGCCTACGGTGACACCCAGGACGTCTTGCACCGCGAGCACGCGTATGCGCTGCAGGCGGATCAACAGTGGCGACACTGGGCAGGCAACGTGTCCGTTCCCCGTGCCCTGCACCAGCAGATCGGCGGCTACGACCCGGACTACCGACAGTACGGGTGGGAGGACATCGACTACGGCTACCGGTTGCACGCGGCAGGCTACCCCGTGGTGATCCGCCCCGAGCTGGAGACGCGGCACCACGCTGCCGCCGTGACGACGCACTCGAAGGCCGTGCGGGCCCTGCACGGCACGGCCGCGCGGAACCTGTTCGTGGGCAAGCACGGGGCGGCACCGCTCGGCACCATCGGTGCTCCGCGAGGCGTGTGGGGTGCTGCCGTGCGCCTGGTGGCGTGGGGCACCACCGAAGCCACGCTCACGCGCTCCAGTGCGTTGATCGACGCCGTCGCGGACCACCTGCCCCGGGGGCTCGCCCGTCGACTCATCGCCCTCCAGGTGGAGGGCGCCGCCGAAGCCGGACGGGCCCACCCCCACCGCGCGCAACGGTCCATCTGAGGGGACACGATGTCAGAACAGACTCCCGCAACGATCGCCATCGCCCACGACTACCTCACCCAGAAGGGCGGGGCGGAGCGGGTGGTGCTCGCCCTGCACCGGATGTGGCCGGACGCGCCCATCTACACGACGTTCTACGACCCCGAGGGAACCTTCCCCGAGTTCCGCAACGCTCGGATCATCACCTCGCCGCTGAACCGCGTGGGGGTGCTGCGGAAGGATCCCCGGCGCGCGTTGCCCCTGCTGCCGCTGGCCTCGTCCCTCATGCGGGTGAAGGAGCCGCTGGCGGTGGTGTCCACGTCCGGATGGGCCCACGGGTTCCGCTACGCGGGGGACACCCTCGTCTACTGCCACACGCCGGCGCGGTGGGTCTACCTGCTGGAGGACTACCTGGGTGATGAGGGGCAGAAGAGCCTCAAGGGGCGCGTGGCCCGCGCACTGCGGCCGGGGCTCAAGGCCTGGGATCAGGCGGCGCAACGCCGGCGGACGCGGTACGTGGCGAACTCGACCGTGGTGAAGCAGCGGATTGAGGAGGTGTATGGGATCCGCAACGTTGACCTCGTCTTCCCACCCCACTCGGTGAGCACGGACGGGCCGCGGGAGCCAATCCCCGGTGCCGAGCAGATCGCCGAGGAAGGTTACCTCCTCTCCGTGGCCCGCCTGATGCCCTACAAGCACGTGGACGTGGCGATCGCCGCCGCCGAACGCACGGGGCAGCACCTGCTGGTGATCGGCAAGGGGCCGGAGGAAGCGCGTCTGCGCGCGATGGCAGGGCCGGGCGTGGTCTTCGCCCAGGACCTCACCGAGGCGCAGCTGCGCTGGGCCTATGCCCACGGGACAGCTCTGATCGCGGCCAGCCACGAAGACTTCGGGATCACACCTCTCGAGGCGAGCGCGTGGGGTGTGCCGACAGTCGCCCTACGGGCCGGCGGGTACCTGGACACCATTGTGGAAGGTGTCAACGGGGTGTTCGTGGAGAAGTCAAGCGTGGATGACGTGGCAGCGGGAATCTCTCAAGTGCAGGCGACCGTGTTCGACACGGCGTCCATGAAGGACTACGTCGCGCAGTTCGCGGAACCCCATTTTCGAGAGCGCGTCCGAGGGCTTCTTCGCCAGGTGAGCGACGACGAGACGAGTTCACAGCAGGTGTGACGTCCTAGAGATCCCCTTGACGGTAACCTCATGGCATGTCCAGCCGTGACGAACCCCAGTTCAGCATCATCATCCCCACGCTTCAAAGGTCCGCTGAGCTGCGCCCTCTCGTGGCCCAGTTGGCGGAGCATCCCCGGGTGTTGGAAGTGATTGTGATCAACAATGCCAGTGCACCGCTTCAATGGGCATCTCCCCGTGTACGTGTGTTGCAGCAGGGTCATAACATCTTCGTCAATCCGGCCTGGAACCTGGGTGTGCGTGAGGCCCGAGGTCGTCTTGTGGCGATCGTCAACGACGACATCGAGATGCCGAACAGCCTGCTTCATCTGGCGTCGGAGTTGCTCTCGCGTCCTTGGGTCGGACTCGTTGGTGCAGACATCCATCATCGCGGCGGTTCTCGCCGAGTGCGACTGGCAACCCACGCGCACATTACCTTGGGGTACGGCGTGTTCATGGCGCTGAGGCGGAAGGACTATATCCCAATTCCTGATGACCTGAAAATCTGGGGAGGCGACGACTGGCTGTTCTGGAGTGCGCGTCGGCCGCCCGTCGTCATCCTGGACTCTGGCATTAGCACGACCATGGGGACCACGTCAGGTTCGGCTGAGTTCCGGGCCATGCGTCTGGAAGAGACCAGAAGAGTGGACGCGCACATTGGCGGGTGGATCGGCCGGCGCAAATGGCATCATGGAAGCCGGGTTCTTGAGTCTTTTCGACGGCGGCGCGGCTGACCGTTTATCCATTATCCTCTGTAGAGGAGGCACAATTGATCTCAATGTCCCGAGCGGGGCTGCTTGCCATGATTCGACAGGGTAAACACGGCTTATTCTTGGCCCAAAAGTGGGCGAGGCCGACCCGTATCCGTTTGCGTGGTCATGTATGGAGGGGGGTCGCACGGGTCCGTCCCTACCGTTTTGACCTGGGTCGCTACAAGGACGCGCGGGGGTTCTTTCCCTTCGACTTCTTCCTCCATCGTTCAGCGCCTGAAGGATGGACGAAAGACGGGGCGATCGCGCAGCGCCGACTCTGGTGCGTGTGGGCTGGGGATAATCCGATGACGGTCAACCGCATGCATAGCCTGGATACGCTGAAGGAACTGAATCCGGAGCTCGAACTCACTCTCGTCACGCCATCCAATCTCCATCGGTTCATCGTCCCGGCGCATCCGCTCCACGAGGCATACCCGCACCTTTCCTTGCCGCACCGGTCGGACTATCTTCGAGCTTACTTTCTGCATCATTACGGTGGTGCTTATGCGGATATCAAGTCAATGGGTGCTGGCATGGCCGACCCCGTCCTGAGCGTTCGTGCTTCCGACGGGCCGTGGGTGGTTGGATACCCTGAGATCAACTCCGACCTGGTCGACAACATCCATGGTCCCCTGGGTGATGATGTGCGCCACCACTTCCATCGGGTTGTCGGGATCGGGGCCCTGGCGGCGCGTCCCCGCACGCCCTTCACCGCGGAGTGGCTGGCTGAAATCGAGCGGCGCCTCTCTTATTACCGGGCCGACCTGGAACGACATCCGTCGACCGATCCTTTCGGTTATGAGGGTGATTACCCGATCACCTGGATCGGGCTCGGCGCTGATGTTTTCGAGCCGTTGCAGCTGAAGTATCTGGACAAGATTGAGGCCCGCCCCGAGTTGACGCCAAATATGGAGGACTACCGGTGACCGTGTCGACCTGGCCCTTTTCGTCGTTCTGGCGCTGTGGATTTAGAGCCCTTTGGACATGAAGAGCGGGGCCCTCATCCAACGGTGATACATCGAACGGTTCAGCGCCCTTCGCCCGCGACTACCTCTGAGCTGAAGGGAAGGGTGCACACCGGATGCCGGTTCTCTAGGAGACCGGCAAAGGGTCAGCGACGGGATTCGAGCAGATCCAGGAGGTAGCGGCCGTAGCCGGACTTCAAGAGGGGCTCGGCGCGGGTGCGGAGCTCGTCGTCGGTGAGCAGACCCTGGCGCCAGGCGACCTCTTCGGGGGAGCCGACCTTCAGGCCCTGTCGGGACTCGATGGTGCGGATGAAGTTGGAGGCGTCGTTGAGGTCGCCGAAGGTGCCCGTGTCGAGCCAGGCCGTTCCGCGGGGCAGGACCTCCACGTTCAGGGTGCCACGCTCGAGGTAAGTGCGATTGACGTCCGTGATCTCCAGCTCGCCGCGGGCCGAGGGCTTCAACCCCTTAGCGATCTCGACGACGTCATTGTCGTAGAAGTAGAGGCCCGGCACGGCGAAGTTCGACTTGGGCTGGGCCGGTTTCTCCTCCAGGGACACGGCCTTGCCTGCGGCATCGAACTCGACGACGCCGTAGGCGGTGGGGTCGGCGACCCAATAGCCGAACACGGTGGCGCCATCAACCTGGGTGTGGCGACGCAGCTGCTGACCCATGCCGGGGCCGTAGAAGATGTTGTCCCCGAGGACGAGGGCGACGTGGTCGGCGCCGATGTGGTCCTCGCCGAGGATGAAGGCCTGGGCCAGCCCGTCCGGCGAGGGCTGCTGCACGTAGCTCAGTGAGATACCGAACTGCGAGCCGTCGCCCAGCAGGCGCTGGAACTGCTCAGCGTCGTGCGGGGTGGTGATGACAAGGATGTCGCTGATGCCCGCCAGGATCAGGGTGGAGAGTGGGTAGTAGATCATCGGCTTGTCGTACACGGGGACCAGCTGCTTGGAGATGCCGTGGGTGATCGGGTGCAGGCGCGAGCCCGTGCCCCCGGCGAGGATGATGCCCTTCATGGGTGGACCGGTCCCTTCGTCGGTGGTCTCGGTATACGGCTGTTGAAGAGCTTAGCGGGTTAGCATCACAGGGTGAGTGAGAAACCCGTACGCCCCCGCATCTCTGTGGTCATCCCCGCGTACAACGCCGAGCGCTTTCTGCCGCTTCAGCTCGAGGCTCTCGATATGCAGTCGGACGCCCCGCCGTACGAGGTCATCGTGGTGGACAACCGGTCGTCGGACGGGACGGCCGCCCTCGTCGATCGACTGGTCGAGGAGGTCTCCTATCCCCTGCGGCGTGTCAGTGCTGACCAGCACCAGGGACCCGGCTATGCGCGGAATGTGGGCGCGGCCCACGCGCGCGCCGACCTGCTCATGTTCGCCGACGCCGACGACGTGGTCTCACGTTGGTGGGTGCGCAATGGTGCGCTGGCCTTCGAGACCTCCGTGCTCTGGTCCGGTGGCGCGCGGTTCATGACGGACGAGGAGATGATAGGTGGCGTCGAAGACATCCGGCGCGCGGCCGGTGATTCTGATGCGTGGTCACCACCCGAAGCTGCGGACGCGGACGAAGCCTTTCCAGTGCTCATGGGTGGGGATTTCGGAGTCACCCGTGACGTATTCCTCCGGATCGGCGGCTTCGACCACTCGCTCGGCGGCGTCTACGAGGACAACGACCTCGGTATCCGGGCCCATCTCGCCGGCGTCGTGATCGACCACGCGCCCGATGTGCGCATCGCCTTCCGCGGCAAGTGGGACGAAGGGTTCCGATCCCGGCTCGCCCGGCGATCCGCCCGGTCTCACGCTCTGGTGGCTCACCGCTATGGCCTCACCCGGAGGTCCCACTTCCCGAATCCCTGGGGGGAACTGGCTCGGAGCGCCGGCGCTGCTGTGCTGATGGCCGCGGGCAGGAAGAACCGCGACTGGGAGGGTGTCCGCCTACGGGCTGCGACGGCGCTCGGTCACGCCCACGGGACGGTCAAGTACCAGTGGCTGAAGCGGTCTGTCCCTCCGCAGATCGGCCTCGGCCTGGATTCGGCAGACGCGTCGGCGGCGCACCGGTGAGGTCCTCGGGAAAGTCAACCGCACGGCGGCTGGCTGCTCATGTCGTCCGATCGTCCATGGTGCTTGACCGGCATCGTCACGGATTCTTTTGCCGGCCTGGCCTCCGCGGCGCGGGGGATCCCTGGCTCTCCGGGGGGTGCCAATTCCGGATCCTCAGGACGCTGTCGCGAGAGCGAAGTCCTTCCTCAACGAGGAGGTGTTCTTCGACTGCGGGGGAGTCATCCGCAACGCCAACGTCGTCACCGGGAATCTCGCACCGCACGGCGTCTACGCCGGTGTGCCGACGACCCGCAAGAAAGCCCTCCCAGGAGCAGGAGAACAATGACCCACCCTCATGAGCCCCTCGCCACCGTGGTGATCCCTGCACGCAACGCCGAGGCATGGATCGGCGAGCAGCTGCAGTCCCTGGCCGAGCAGGTCGACGCCCCGCCGTTCGACGTCGTCGTCGCGGACAACGGCAGCACGGACGGGACCGCCCGCACTGCCGCAAACGCCATGGTGCCGTTCGAGGTAACGGTCGTGGACGCATCGCAGGTGGCCAGCGCGTCGCATGCCCGCAACGTGGGCGCGTCACTCGCGCGCGGGGAGGTCCTGCTCTTCTGCGATTCTGACGACCTCGTTGGACTGCACTGGGTTCGAGCGCTGCACCACGCAGTGGCCACGCATTCCCGTGTGGTGGCTCGGGGCGTGCTGGAACATGGCCGCTTCAATGGGCCGGACGTCCTGGCGGCGTATCGCATCGATCTGAGCGACGACGTCCGGACTCACCCCGGCGACCTCGCCGTCACGCCCGTCACCGGCGGCTTCGCGGGCTACCTGCCCACCGTGCCGGGTTGCAACTTCGCGATCCGGCGTGAGGACTACCTGGATCTCGGAGGGATGGACCCGCGCTATCCGGGCGGCTCAGAGGAGACGGACTTCGTCTGGCGCGCCCAGGAAGCGGGCTGGGCCGTGGTGCAGGTCCCCGGTGCCGTGGTCCACTACCGCCTGCGTTCAACCCAGCGGGCGATCCTCCGGCAGCAGCGGAACCAGCAGCGCGGGCGCATGTACCTGTGGACCCGGTTCCGTGACCGCGGCATGAACGGGCCGAGCGTCAAAGCATCCGTGCTGGCGTTGGCCAGGCAGATCGGACGCGCGCCCGGCGCGGTGGCCGACCCGGCCGCTCGGCTCGCCTGGGCGTACACCACCGGTGCCCACCTTGGGGCCCTGGAAGGGATGGCACGCTACCGGTTCCGCCGCACGCGGCGCCCGGACTCGCCCGTGACGGTCGAGGAGCAGCAGGCGTGACCTGGGTCGTCACGGGAGGGGCCGGGTACATCGGCGCGCACGTGGTCCGGGCGTTCCAAGCGTCCGGGATGGACGTGGCCGTCATCGATGACCTGTCCACAGGCCACCGCCGTTTCGTTCCCGAGGGGGTTCCCTTCTTGGAGGCGGACATCACAGCGACCACATCGGTGGCCCATTTCCTCCGCGCCCAGCAGGCTCGGGGCGTCGTCCACGTGGCCGGCTACAAGTACGCCGGTGAATCCGTGAGGTCGCCACTGCTGACCTACCGCATCAATGTGCAGGGCACCGTCAGCGTGCTCGAGGCGATGCAGTCTGCGGAGGTCGGCTCCCTGGTCTTCTCCTCGTCGGCGGCGGTCTATGGAACGCCTGAATCGGAGGTGGTCACGGAGGACACCGCGCTGCGCCCGGAGTCGCCCTATGGGGAGTCCAAGCTCATCGGAGAGTGGCTGCTCGCTGACCAGGGAAGGGCTGCCGACCTGAGGCACACGAGTCTGCGCTACTTCAACGTCGTCGGTTCGGGGTCGCACCAGGTATGGGACTCCAGCCCGCACAACCTCTTTCCGCTTGTGTTCGACGCACTGCAGCAGGGAAAACGGCCCCGCATCTTCGGGGACGACTATCCGACGGAGGACGGCACCTGCGTCCGGGACTATGTGCACGTCTCCGATGTGGCCGCCGCCCATGTCACCGCCGCACGGAGGCTGGCCGGCGGCGACCCCGTCGAGCCGGTCTACAACCTCGGGTCCGGTGCAGGGACCTCCGTGCGCTCCATCATGGACACGGTTCGGAAGGTGACCGGGGTCAATGTGGAACCGCTCGTTAAGGCTCGGCGCCCCGGCGATCCTGCACGGATCGTGGCTGATGGCTCCCGCGCGGCGCGAGACCTGGAGTGGCGTATGCGGCATTCGCTGGAGGACATGGTCCTCAGCGCGTGGCGGGCCCGGGCGGGCCGCTGAGGATCACACGTCATCCCACCGGGTCGGGGCGTCGCTCCGTAGCGCGCGCAGCGGGCCGCGGGGGTACCAGGCGGCATCCGTCAGGGGTTCTCCCGCCAACAGGGCCGCCCATGCCTCACGCAATGCGTCGTCGTCGAGTGATCCCAGGCGTCGCCAGTGGTAGGCAAGGTCCTCCGAGGTGCCTGCGAGCGCGATCGCCGCCGCCCCCTTGCGGTTCTTCCGGGCGAACTGATCGAAGGACCGCCACGGAAGGTGGAGAATGCGGAGCCCCTCGGCCCGAACCCCCGGGCGGAGAACGTCGTGGTTGCCCATCTGGATCACAGCGCCATCGCGCGGGGTGAAGGCCACCTTGACGTCGAAGTGCGGCGTGGGGTCGAGATCGAACGCGGAGCCGTCAGTACGAGGGAAGGCGTTGAACATCTGCGCACGCAGGACAGGGGCGTCCGACGCCTCCAGGGCCTCACGGAGGGAGCCATCCTGTCCGAACCAGAACTCATCAGCGTCGAAGGGAACCACCCGGGTGGCGCCCGCGCCGGAGACCAGGTCGGCAAGCCGGGTCATCTTCGCCGACTGCACATACGCAGGTTCAGCGTCGTCACCCACGATCAGCCCGGGGATCTCCGCGGACAACCGACGGAGGATCGTTCCCGTTCCGTCCTCGGACAGGTTGTCCACGACCACGATGTGCTCGATCCCCTGACCCGCGAGGTGCCGAATGGACCGCTCGATCACGTCCGCCTCGTCGCGCACCATGGCGATGGCGCACGGCCCGGTCATGGCGGGAAGCGGGGGAAGCTCGAACCCGGCCGTAGCCATCTCGTACTCCCGGCGAAACTGCTCGGAGCCTCTGAGCGCGCGGGCTTGCCGGATCAGCTCTCGGTTCCGTTGTGCGAGGAAGATCTGGTGCTTGGCCTTGCGCGCAAGGCCCAGAGGGGTCGTCACGGGCGGCTCCTAGTGATCAGAGGGTGCAATGGGGCGGTCGGTGGCGTGGCGTCATTCCACTATCTTGAACTCGCGCGCGAGGTCTGGGGTAACGGGCCAGCCGAGGGTGGTGGTGAGGTGATGCAGCCGGTGGCGCCAGTCGATCGTGGCCCGCGCCCGACGCTGCTGTGCGGTGGCCTTGGCGGCACCCCAGGACTCCGCCGCCTGCTGCAGCGCTGGCCAGGCCTCCGCGCGGTCTTCGGGGGAGATCTCGAGCGTCGCCCCCGGCCACAGCAGGTCTGTGGCGGTGGCGGGGGCCGTTCCCGCCACCAAGCATCCCGCGGCCAGCGCGTCCATCCAGCGGCCGGTCACGTACTCGCGGGTCGGGTGCGTGTAGGCCGCGGGGCTCACACGATTCGAGAATGCCAGGACCACCTTGGCCTCGAGGAGCGCCCGGCGGACGTTCTCCTGGTTCGTCAACGGATCGGCCGCCGCCGGGGGCCGTCCGCGGAAGGACAGCCCGTGCCGTTCGGCGTCCTTCGCCGTGACGGCGTCGTCGTCCCAGGCCGACGGTTGCCGCCCGAGCCGTAACAGGTCGATCGACTTCTCCCCGGCGACGGGCTCGAAGGCCAAGGTGTCCGCTCCCCAGGGGAGCACGTCCACGGGCCGCCCGGTGCGGTCTGCCCATTCGTCGACGAGGTCGGGGTCCGTGATGAACAGGTGGTCGAAATGTGGGCGATGCTTTGCAATCCCGGCGATCCGGTCAGTCCAGAAGGAGTCGATCACCCACGCCGTCGTGGATGCGTACCCGGGGAACCACAGGTGGCGACGAGCCGCGAAGGCGAGCGCGGCCGGGTTGCCCGCGATGACCAACAGGCGCCGTCCGCCGGCACGACGCCCCCGGGGGAGGAGCACGGCGCCGCGCTCGACTGCCGAGGCCCGACCGCGATCATCGATCTCCGTCAACGTCGCCCCGAGCAGGCGTGCCGTGAGGTGAGCCAGCTCCGCCACGGGGCCCCACCCGGTGCCTCCGGGACGGATGTAGACGACGTCGACGCTCATGCCTTCCAGGGTAGGCGGGGGTGGGACGTCTGGCCGCCGGGGGCAGTAATCTGGCGAGGGTTTGACCTCCGCCTTCTTCGAGAGAGGTCGGGACAGGAGAGCCATGCGACTTCCTTCAGCCAGAGACATCGCCGCCGGTGCCCTGAGTGGCATCCGCCGGGCCGATCCGCCGGTGATGTGGGGCGCTGAGCCGATGAACGGCGGCAACTTCCTGTACCTGTGGGCCACCGCGTGGGCGCGCCGTCGGGAGACCGGGCGGCCGTGGCTGGTGCGCTTCAAACCGAAGATGGAGCCCTGGCTGGCCGAGTTCCCGGCGTTGGACGCCTTGACCGTCATGGAGTCGGACGTCGGATTCCGGCAGGAGCGCACGGTGGAGTGGGGGCAGCAGACCTACCGTGATTGGTTCTTCCAGGATCTCCGCGACTTCTCCCGGGAGCTGCTCCTGGCCAGCGCGTCGTTCCAGGGCCGGCTCGAGCGGGTTGAGCGGGACGCTGTTGTGGTGAACGTCCGTCGCGGCGACTACTACTCCAATCCCACGTTCCGTGCCCAGTTCGGTTTCGACATTGCCGGATACGTCCGTGCAGCGGTCAGCAGGATCCCGTCCCCGGAGGTCTCGTCCTTCATTCTCGTCTCCGACGACGTGCCGTGGTGCCATGAGAATCTCGGCTTCCTGTCAGACCTGGCGCCGGTGGGGACGATTCCGGGCCCGCACGACATGTTCAATGACCTCGCGCAGATCGCCGGCGGTCGGCACCTGATCCTGGCCAACTCCACCTTCTCCTATTGGGGCGGCTACCTTGCGAGCTCCCTGCCGCCGGAGGAACGCGCCCGCTCCGTCCAGGCACCCCTGCATTTCAACCGTCTCTACGCACGCGGGGAGTCGCCGCTCCTGCTGCCGGAGTGGCGAGCTGTCCCGGAGGACGAATTCATGACCTCGTGCCCGGAGGCGGCCCCGGACCTCAGGAGAATCGTCGGCGGCCGGGTACCCTGAAGGTCCTGGGGTCCACCCGTACGGAGGAGATGACAGATGGCAGGCGTTCTCCATGCCGCTCGACAGGTGAAGCATGCCGGATTTGTGGCGTTGAAGAAGGCGAAGTTCGCGGCAGGAGAGGTCAAGGACGTGGGCTATCGCGGCGCCACCGCGCTCTGGCCGTACGTCTTTGATGCGGGCCACTACCCGCTGGATTTCGTCAGTCTGGACACTCCGGACCCCGTCGGCCCGCCTCAGGCGGAGGTCCCCCGCGTCATCTGGTGCGTGTGGACTGGAGACAACGAGATGTCGCCGAATCGGAAGGCGGCCCTCGACTCGATCCGCCGCGCCACTCCGGACGTGGACGTCCGTATCGTGACGCCGGCGAATCTGCACTCCTACGTCCTTGACGAACATCCTCTACACCGCAGCTACCAGAGGTTGTCGTATGTTCACCGGTCCGACTACCTGCGAGCGTACCTGCTTCATCACTACGGGGGCGGATATTCTGATCTCAAGAAGCACCCGACGTCATGGTGCCCAGGGTTCAGGCGTATCGCAGAAGATCCCGACGCATGGGTGGTTGGGTTCCGTATCCCTCGATCATCCGAATCCGCGTGGTTCGAAGGGCGACTAGGGCGTGAGGTGCGAGAGAATTTCTCGCGTCTGATCAATATTTCCGGCCTTATCGCCCGTGCCAACACGCCGTTGACTCAAGCCTGGATCGGAGAGGTCGAGCGCCGCCTAGACTACTACTCGTCCCTGTTGCGCCGGACCCCGGGCAACGTGTTTGGAGACAATCCCGGCTACCCAGTGCCCTGGACGCGGATCGGCTCACAGGTATTCGAACCGCTCTGCCTACGCTACCTTGACCATGTGCGCATCGACCAGTCGGTCAAACCTCAACTCTGGGGACATCGCTGATGCGGTTACATCTCGTCCCATTTAGGACGGCAACGTTTTATCGGTAGGGCTCGTCCGGCGGCGTGAAATTCTCATGGAGCCTGATGCGTGAAGAGTACTTGAGGGAAAGCGGTACAGGATGTCTGCGAGTAGCTGAGTCCAGCCCACTGGGTAACGCGCCACTTCATCCCGCACTCCTCCGGGTGCTCGTTTTAGAAGTGGGAGGAAGTAATCTAGTCGACGCTCCAGTTCGGAGAACCATTCCGAAGTCAGTGGTGATCGCGGCCGAGTGATCATGGCCATCGTGCCCATGACGGATGCGAAGTGTCGATGAAGGTCCTTCTCCAGGGCGCCCCCGTACGGTGGAATGCGGCCTTTAGAGTCCTCGGGGTACCCGAGGAGCCACGCCTCGGGGTCCTTATTGAGATTTTCAAAGTGCACGTCCCAGGATCCCCGCGGTGACTTTATGTCTGTGTATCCTCCCCCGTGATGGTGCAGTAGGTAAGCGCGGAGGTAATCAGACCGGTGGGTAAGAGAAAGGTATTCGTAGGCCGGGTGGATCGGGTGGTCTTCTATCACCCAGTCGGACAGGTTTTCCGGGGTTACGAGATGGACGGTGACGCCGGCCTGCTCTCTGATCTTCTGAAGGTTCGCAGAGCGAATTTCCGGCATGGCATTTTCACCCGTCCAGAGCGCGAAGATCCGCCGCGGCGCCTCGAGAATTTCTTCAACAGGCTCGTTAAATCGAAGAAACCTCTGGGAAGGATATCGCATGGGTTCGAATTGGAATGGTCGAACTCAGGCTGCTACGGCCTCCATTTCAGTTTTTGCCCAACGCGCCGCGACTTTCTTGCTGACCCAGATGCGATGTTTGGTGCCACGCGCAAAGTCGAGGACATGATTTTTCACCATGGCGTGATTATCTCATGGGTCGGCCCATCCACTCTGCAAGCGCCCCTCCATCTGGGCCCCGGTACCCTGATCCCATGCACCTCCTCGTCACCGGCGGCGCCGGGTTCATCGGCTCGAACTTCGTCCACCACGTCGTCCGCGAGACCGGGCACGACGTCGTCGTCCTGGACAAGCTCACCTACGCCGGCAACCGCGAGAACCTCGCGGGCCTGCCGGAGGGCCGCGTCCGCCTCGAGGTGGGGGACATCTGCGACGCGGCCCTGGTGGACCGCCTGATCGCCGAGTCGGACGCCGTCGTGCACTACGCGGCGGAGTCCCACAACGACAATTCGCTGAACGATCCCTCCCCGTTCATCCAGACGAACATCGTCGGAACCTTCGTCCTCCTCGAAGCGGTCCGCAAACACGGCAAGCGCTTCCACCACGTCTCCACGGACGAGGTCTACGGCGACCTCGAGCTCGAGGACCCGGCGAAGTTCACCGAGACCACCCCGTACAACCCCTCCAGCCCGTACTCGGCCTCGAAGGCCGGCTCGGACCACCTGGTGCGCGCGTGGGTCCGCTCCTTCGGCGTGCAGGCCACGCTGAGCAACTGCTCCAACAACTACGGGCCGTACCAGCACATCGAGAAGTTCATCCCGCGCCAGATCACCAACCTGATCGACGGCGTCCGTCCCCGCCTCTACGGCCAGGGCGTCAACGTCCGGGACTGGATCCACACGGAGGACCACTCCTCGGCCGTGCTGCGCATCCTCGAGCGCGGCGAGATCGGCCGCACGTACCTGATCGGCTCGGACGGCGAGAGGAACAACAAGGAGATCGTGGAGATCCTCCTCGAGCTCTTCGACCGCCCCGCAGACGACTACGACCTCGTCGCCGACCGCCCCGGCCACGACCTGCGCTACGCGATCGACAACACCGCGCTGCGCACCGAGCTCGGCTGGGAGCCGCAGTTCACGGACATCCGGGCCGGTCTGGCGGACACGGTCCGCTGGTACCGCGAGAACGAGGCCTGGTGGCGCCCGGCCAAGGCCGCCGTCGAGGCCACCTACCGCGCCCAGGGCCAGTGAGGGGGCACCGCTGATGCGCATCACCGAGACCGCCATCCCCGGCCTGCTCGTCCTCGACCTCGACGTCCACGGGGACAACCGCGGCTGGTTCAAGGAGAACTGGCAGCGGGAGAAGATCCGCGCCCTCGCCGCCGAGCACCCCCGCCTCGCCTCGCTCGCCCCGGTGCAGAACAACATCTCCTTCAACGACGCCGTCGGCACCACCCGCGGCATCCACGCCGAACCGTGGGACAAGTACGTGGCCGTCGCCCACGGCCGGATCTTCGGCGCCTGGGTGGACCTGCGGGAAGGGCCGTCCTTCGGTGCCGTCGCCACCGTGGAGCTCGGCCCGGACAAGGCCGTCTTCGTGCCGCGCGGGGTGGGCAACTCCTACCAGACGCTCGAGCCGGACACCGCCTACACCTACCTGGTGAACGACCACTGGTCCGCCGACGCGCAGGGCCAGTACACGTTCCTCAACCTCGCGGACCCGACGGCGGCCATCGCCTGGCCCATCCCGCTCGAGGACGCCGAGCTCTCGGACAAGGACCGCGCCCACCCGATGCTCGCGGACGTCACCCCCATGCCGCCCGCCCCGATCCTCGTGCTCGGCGCCGGCGGCCAGCTCGGCCGCGCCCTCGTGGCCCGCGCCGAGGCCGCGGGGATCCCGGTCGAGGCCCATGGCCGGGACACCTGGGACATGACCGATCCGGTGTCCTGGCCGCGGGAGCACTTCCGCGGCCTGCGCGCCGTGGTCAACGCGTCCGCCATGACCGCGGTGGACGCCGCTGAGACGCCCGAGGGCCGGGCCCAGGCCTGGGCCGTCAATGCGACCGCCGTCGCCGAGCTCGCCCGCCGCTGCACCGAGGCCGGCGTCCCCCTGGCCCACGTCTCGACCGACTACGTGTTCGACGGCGCCCTCCCCGTGGGGCAGGAGCACCCGGTGGACCACCCGCTTGCGCCGCTGGGCGTCTACGGCCAGTCGAAGGCCGCCGGCGAGGCCGCGGTGCGCACCGCGCCGCGGCACTGGATCGTGCGCACCTCCTGGGTGATCGGGGAGGGGAAGAACTTCGTGGCCACGATGGCCTCCCTCGCCGAGCGCGGGATCGACCCGGCCGTCGTCGCCGACCAGCACGGCCGCCTCACCTTCGCCGACGACCTCGCCGACGCCCTGCTGCACCTGGTCACCACGGACGCGCCCACGGGCACGTTCCACATGACCAACAGCGGCGACGTGGTCACCTGGCACGACGTCGCCCGGTGGGTCTTCGAGGACACCGGCCACGACGCCGCGCGCGTCTCCGCTACTACCACCGCCGCGTACCTGGCCGGCAAGGAGGGCGTGGCCCCGCGGCCGACCAACAGCGCCCTCGACCTCGGGCCCCTGGCCGCCGTCGGCTACACCGCCCCGGATCAGCGCGGACGCCTGCGGACGTACCTGAGGCGCTGACCGCGTCTCGCGCGACGAAGCCCCCGCCGGCTTCGGCGGGGGCTTCGTGCGTGGGGGCGATCAGCTGCGCGTGCGGGCCTTGCGGCGTGAACGCCGACCCTTCCTCGCGGACGAGCCAACGCTCGAGAGGTACTTCTCGTAGGACTTGTGGTACGTGCTCTCGTACCCGTAGCCGTAGGAGTAGCCGCCGCCGCGCTGGGAGCGCGCGACGCCGTTCATGACCACGCCCAGCAGATGCGCGTCCACCGCGGCGAGATTCTCCACAGCCGCCTCCAGGTGGTCCTTGCGGGTCCGCCCCTGACGCACCACGAGCACCGTCCCGTCCACGGCCGTGGCCAGGAGGGAGCCGTCCGTGACGGGCAGCAGGGGAGGGGAGTCGACGATGACGAAGAAGTCCTCCGATGCCAGCTTCAGCAGGGCCCGCATGCGCTTCGAGCCCAGCAGCTCCGACGGGTTCGGGGGCGTCCGGCCGGCGGGGAGCAGCGTGAGGTTCGGGATTCCGGTGGCCGCGAGGGCGTCGTCCGGCTGCACCTCACCGGCCAGCACCTCGGACAGGCCCACGTCGCCCGCCACCTGGAAGAGCTCGTGCTGCCGGGGGCGCCGAAGGTCGGCGTCCACCACGAGCACCCGTTCGCCTGCCAGGGCCAGGGCGCGGGCCAGATTCGAGGCGACGGTCGACTTGCCCTCGGAGGGGTCCGCGCTCGTGAACGAGACGACGCGGGGCGGCTCGTCGACGGAGACGAACTTGAGGTTGGTGCGCAGCGCCCGGATGGCCTCGCCGGCCCGGGGATCGAGGTCCACGGCCGCCTCGCCCGTGCGAGTCAGGGACGCGTTCTCCGGAACGGCGCCGATCACGCCGGCGCCGGTGATCTCCTTCACGTCGGCGCGGCTGCGCACCTTCACGTCCAGGAGACGACGGAGCACGGCGATGGCGAGTCCCGCACCCAGTCCGGCCACGACGCCCAAGAGGACGTTGCGCCGGGTGTCAGGGCTCACGGGGGCAGAGGGTACGCGGGCGTCGGACAGCGGCACGACCTCCAACGGGCTGTTCTTGTCCACGTCCGCCGCCACGTCCGCCGTCGCCTGCAGAGCACTGTTCGCGAGCTGCGCGGCGGTCTCGGGATCCGTCGAGGTGGCGGTCACCTTGATCATGCTGGACTCGGGGACGAGCACCGCGGAGAGCGAACCGTCGCCGTCCTGCCCCGTGTCCTGGGCCACGCGTTCACGCACGGCCTCGCTGTTGATCAGGGCGACGTAGGCCTGAGCCCGGCTCTCGGCGGGCAGGTTGCTGGTGATGAGGCTCTGATCTGCAGCCCGCGCGGCGAGGAACCCCTGAGATTCGGACGCGTAGATCCGGGGCTGCAGCGCGGAGTAGCCCCAGCCCAGCAGACCCCCCACGAGGGCGGCCGCCAGCAGCAGGAGGAGGTTGGCGCGCAGCAGGCGGAAGAAGTCGACGATCGTCACGGAGCACCTCGGGGGTCATGGACGGGAATGCGCGGGCCGTCGTGGGCGAGGCACGCGCGGTCCACGGTACCAAGACCCCTCGTGCGGTCTGCCGGGCCCGAGGACGAGGCACGCCACCGCGCTACGCTGAGCCGAGTATCGCCCGGCGTCCATGAAAGGTTCCGCACCATGCGCCCGAGCACGCCCCGTGACCGGACGGCTGCCCGCGCCATGGGGGCCGTCGCGCCACCCGAGGCCCGGCCTGCCAGGCGTCACGCCTCACTCGGCCTCGTCCCGGACGGTCAGGCCGCGTGGACCCGCTCCCCGTGGAACCCCTTGGTCACGCCGGCCTCACCGCGGCTGTTCGAGGCCGTGCTGGCCATCGGCCTGGTGATGGATGCGTTCACCGCTCCCGGCCTGCCGATCCCGTTCGCGGAGTTCTCCGCCATCCTTCTGCTGCTCCTCGCCTCATTCCGGCAGCCCCGCCGGGACCTCTCCCACTACGGCGTGCTGGCCCTCGTCGCACTGGCCCTGGTGGCGTATCTCGTCGCGGTGACCGTGCACAACGACCTCGACCCCACGCGTCGCGCCACGAGGATCACGCTCCTGATCCTGCTGATCTACGCCATCGCCAGCGAGAGGATCGACATCAAGGGCGTCCTCTACGGGATGACGGCCGGCGCACTGATCAACGTGCCCCTCTTCTACGCGGGCCTGGCCCCGGACACCTACGGCGGCTACCTCACCGGGTTCCTGGGGGACAAGAACGTCTCCGGCCTCTTCTATGCGCTCCTGCCCGTGCTGCTCGTGGCCACCATGCAGCGCATGGGCCCCAAGCTCCTCGTGCTGGGCGCCGGCTCCGCCCTGACGTTCCTCACCGGCTCGCGGACCTCGATGGCCGGTCTGCTCTGCGCCGTCGTGTGGATCCTCGTGAGCCCCTACCTGGGGCGGGTCCTCCGTATCGCACTCGCGGTCGTCATGGGCTGGTTCGTCAGCTGGGCCGAGGAGAACCTGGCCGACCTCGGCATCTTCGGAGACCGCACCGGCACGGACTGGTTCCGGGCTGAGATCCAGCAGGCGTCCGCGGAGAAGGTGGCCGACACCTCGTTCTTCGGCCAGGGGCTCTCCACCGCCGTCGTCGATCTGGACAACGTGACCATGTTCTTCCACAACTCCTATCTGGGGCTGCTGGTGGAGGGCGGCTGGCCGTTCCTGATCGTGGTGGTGGGCGCCTACCTGTGGCTGTGCCTGCGGCCCTTCGCCCGGACGCACCGATCGCCGTCCCGCGTGGCTGTCGAGGCCGCCGCGCTCATCATCCTGGTGACCTCCCTCCAGCTGGGTGAGGTGTTCATCACGATCTTCGGCGCCGTCGTCCTCGGCTGCGGCCTGCTGCTGAGCGCCCAGGAGGACGACGAATCCCACGGCGCGTCCGCGGGTGAACGGGCTCACCGCCGCAAGCTGGACCGCATCGTGGAGCGGTCCCGACGAGCGGGCCGCTGAGCGCGACGAGCATCACCGGTGCTATCCTGTCCAGGTTGCCCAGGCGAGGGAGCGCGCGCTCCGTGATCGACGAGGCCGCCGCCGCGCGTCAGCGTGCTGACCCGCTGCGGCACTGAAGCCCCCTCCTGGCCGCATCCCGCGCCGCCCCCGGCTGCGCGGCCGAGACCCCCACAGGAGGACGCATCATGTCTGACCAGCTCAAGATCAAGGTCACCCGCCGCACCGACTTCGGCAAGGGTGCCGCCCGCCAGGCCCGCCGCGCCGGCCTGATCCCCGCCGTCGTCTACGGCCACGGCCAGGAGCCCGTGCACCTGCTGCTGCCGGCCCAGGAGACCACCCTGGCCGTCCGGAACCCCAACGCCCTGCTCACCGTCGTGAACGAGGCCGGCGAGGAGCACCTGGTCCTGCCCAAGGACATCCAGCGCCACGCCATCAAGGACACCGTGGACCACCTGGACCTCATCGAGGTCCGCCGCGGCGAGAAGGTCATCGTCGAGGTCACCGTGCAGGTCGAGGGCGAGGTCGCCCCCGGCAACGAGTACGTGCTGGACTACGTCACCGTGCCGGTCGAGGCCGAGGCCACCGACCTGCCCGAGGCCGTCACCATCTCCATCGAGGGCCGCGAGGCCGGCGACCACGTGTACGCCCCGGACGTGCAGGTCCCCGCCGGCGCCACGCTGCAGCTCGAGGACGACATCGCCATCGCCACCGTCTCGGAGGTCGTCGAGCAGGACCTCGGCGACGAGTCCGTGCAGGAGGAGCAGGCCGCCGAGTCTGCCGAGGGCGAGTCCGAGGGCTCCGAGGACTGATCACGCCGTGACGACGGGGACCACGCTCATCGTCGGGCTCGGCAATCCCGGGCCCGAGTACGAGAGCACCCGTCACAACGTCGGCCAGATGGTGGCGGATGAGCTCGCCTCCCGCATGGGGGTCGGGTTCACCCGCCACCGGGCCGGCGCCGTGGTGGCCACGGGTCGCCTCGGCATCGGGGGGCCGCGCGTCGTGCTCGCGAAGTCCACCGGCTACATGAACGTCTCCGGACGCCCCGTCTCCGCGCTGGCGTCCTTCTACGGGATCGGACCCGAGGACCTCGTGGTGGTCCATGACGAGCTGGACATCCCGTTCGACACCCTGCGTCTCAAGCGCGGCGGGGGAGAGGGCGGCCACAACGGCCTGAAGTCCATCACCGCCTCGCTCGGCACGAAGGACTACGCCCGCGTGCGCGTCGGCATCGGCCGGCCCCCGGGCCGCATGGACGTGGCCGACTTCGTGCTGCGCCCCTTCACGAAGCCCGAGCAGGACGTCCTGCCGCTGCACGTGGACCGCGCGGCGGACGCCGTCGAGAAGCTCGTCACGGACGGGCTCGAGGCCGCCCAGCAGGCGTTCCACTGAGTCTCCCGCCCCGCGGCATCCTCGACGGGGGTGCAGCCCCACGCTCAGGGGGTCGGGGTCACGGCACGGGCCAGGGCATCCGCGATGGTCTCCAGCGCGGGATCCATGATCCGGATCATCTCCGCGTACCCCTCCACCGGTCCGCGGAACGGGTCCACGACGTCGAGGGGCTGGGTGGTCGACCGTGCGAGGGCCCGGTGGTGGGCCGCCTCCGCCGCGAAGGCACGCACTCCTCGGCCCGCGGGGATCCAGTCCCGTCCGTCCCGCGCGTCCAAGATGCGGACCAGCGCTGCGAGCTCCAGTACGGTGAACACCCGCGCGACGGCCTGCGGCACCTCCCGCAGCGCGAAGCGCATGTGCTCCTGAGCCGCCGCCAACACGAGATCCGCCTCCGCGACCATGAACGGCTGCAACGCGGCGGGCCGATGGTCCGCGAGGCCGGCGACACCGGCCTCGGCGCCGAGCCGCACGAGCGGCGGGGGCACTCTCAGGGCCTGGTTCGGCTGGGAGCCGACGCTGCCGACCTCCACCCGGCCGGGGACCAGAGCCGCCAGCCGTCCCTGCAGGGCCCGGCTCGCATAGGCCGATCGGCACACGTTGCCGGTGCACACGATGAGCACGGCGTCCGGCGAGGGAAGGGCCCGGCGCCCCCGCCGGGCAGGCGGAGCCGAGCTCGACAGCGCCGGGCGACGGGAGAACGAGATCAACCGCGCGCGGCTCCGCCGTCACGCTCGAGCCACGAGGACAGCGCCCGGGCCTGACGATTGACGACCTTGCCGACCATCGGCTCGGCCTTCGCCGCGAGCTTCGAGCCCACCAGCGGGATCCGGCAGACGAGGGTGCCGTCCACGGAGAACTGGGAGCCCTCACCGGCGGCGGTCAGGCGGAGGGAGCCGTCCGCCGTCGCCTTGGCGGAGGGAACGGTGATGGTGGTGGTGCCGGCGCGGGAGCCGTCCGCGGCGGGCGCGTCCCAGCGCTCCACCTGCTCCACCTGGAGGGCGGAGCCGATGAGCTTGCGGGCCATGTCCGGGACCCGGTCCGGGATACGGTCCGCGGGCAGGGAGCGCACGGCGGTGACGGTCATCGCGCCCTCCGGGGAGCCCTCCACGGAGAACGAGACCAGGGAGCCGCCGAAGGACTCGACCACGGAACGGTGGAAGTCCTCGGACGCCAGGGCGGCTGCCACGGCCGCCGGCGGGTGCGGGATGGACTGCTGAGCGGAAAAGGCCACGGTGTCTCCTCGGGGTCAAGTCGGGCCGCGCCCGGCGGGCCGTGAGAGGCCGGCACCGGTTCGCCGACGGCGATGGGCGTCCATCCCTCACCTTATATGCTGGCCTCCGCGACCCGGGTCCCGTGCACGGCGCCGGGACCGGCCGCGCGACCCCTCGTGAACCCCCTGGAAGGTGTGTCCGCCATGTCGGCACTCTGGGCCGTGGCCCTCATCATGCTCCTGAGCGGGACGGCGAAGCTCCGTTCCGGCGAGGACGTGCAGGCCACGTTCACCCGGCTCAGGGTGCCCCGCCCGTTCGCGGCCCCCGCCCTGGCGCGCGCGTTCCCCTGGCTCGAGCTGCTGCTCGCCGCCGCCCTCCTGCAGCCCTTCACCCTGCTGCGTCCCGTCGTCGGCCTGGTGGCCGTGGCCCTCTTCGCCGCCTTCCTCGCGCTCGTGGTCCGGGCCCAGGACGACGGCGTCTCGTGCGGCTGCTTCGGCGAGGCCTCGGCCGCCCCGATCTCCCGCACCACCGTGGTCCGCAACGTCGTCTTCCTGGCCCTCGCCGTGTTGGCCCTGGCCGAGGGGATCGTCTCGCTGGCGGTGCACGGCGCGGGCCTGGCCTGGCAGCCGCTCACCGCCTTCGGTGCCGGGGCGTGGGCGTGGGCCCTGCTCGTGTCCGTGCTGCTCGCGACCGCCGCGTTCCTGGCCGGGCGCGAGTCCGTCCCGGCCGCACCCGACGCCGCCCCGGCGACGCCCACGCCCGAGGCCCCGGCCGCCGTCGACCCGGCCGACGGCGCCGAGCCCGAACGCCACCCGTTCCCGGACGCCGTCGTGGTCGCGGACGGCGAGTACACCGGTCTGCACCGGCTGGTCCAGGACGGGGCCGTGGTGGCCCTGCGCCTGTCCACCGGGTGCGGCTCCTGCGCGCGGGTGATCGCGCGGCTGGACGAGTTCAAGGACGCGCTCGGGCCGGTGCGGCTGCGGGTCCTCATGCCCCAGCGCGCCCCCGGCGCCGACGGGGCGATCCGCAGCGGCGCCGTCGACGCGTCGCTCGTGCTCACCGACCCGAACGGCGCCGCCTCGCAGGCCATCGGCCTGCACTCGTTCCCCACCGCCGTGCTGCTCGGCACGGACCGGCTCACCGCCGGCGGCCCCGTGGGCGGCGCCGACGACGTGCTCGCCTTCCTCGAAGAGATCCGCGAGATCATGACCACCGAACTGCCCGCCGTCACGGACGCCGCCGTCACCGACGGCCCCACCGCTGCCCCGGAGGTCCGCGCATGACCACCCCCGTCCTCGCCCCGCTGCTGCCGCGCCTGCGCGCCGAACGCGCGTTCGAGGCGGCCGCCGCCTCCGCGTCCCGCCCGCTCGAGGCCCGGGGCGTCGAGCTGGAGATCGGCCTGCCCGACGGCGCCCGCGCGCCCCTGCTGACCGTCCTCGCCGAGGCGCTGGCCGAGGGCCACGGCGAGCGCGCCGCCGTCCTCGTGGTCACCGCGACCACCCGCGAGGCCGAGGACCTCGTGACCGACCTCGCCGCCTGGGCCCCCGCCGGTGCCGCCGCGCTGTTCCCGTCCTGGGAGACGTTGCCCCACGAGCGCCTGTCCCCGCGCTCGGACACCGTGGGCGCCCGCCTGGCCGTGCTGCGCCGCCTCGCCCACCCGGAGGAGCACGCGGAGGGCCCGCTGCGCGTCGTCGTCGCCCCCGTGCGCGCCGTGCTGCAGCCCCTCGTGGCCGGGCTCGGCGAGCTGAGCCCCGTGACCCTGCGGACGGGGGAGGAGCGCGACTTCGACGGCGTGGTGGCCGCGCTCGCGGACGCCGCCTACTCCCGCGTGGACATGGTCAGCCGGCGCGGCGAGTTCGCCGTGCGCGGCGGGCTGATCGACGTGTTCCCGCCCACCGAGGACTACCCCGTGCGCATCGAGTTCTTCGGGGACGAGGTGGAGCAGATGCGCTGGTTCTCCGTGGCGGACCAGCGCTCCCTCGAGGACACCACGGAGGACGGCTCGGGCCACCCGTCCGAGCTGTACGCGCCCCCGTGCCGCGAGCTGCTGATCACGGACCACGTGCGCCGGCGCGCGAAGGAGCTGATCCCGGTCATGCCCGCCGCCGCGGACATGCTGGACCGGATCGCCGAGGGCGTGGCCGTGGAGGGCATGGAGTCCCTCTCCCCGCTGCTGGCCGAGGCCATGACGTCGCTGCCGCGCATGCTGCCCACCGGCTCGCTGACCGTCCTCGTGGAGCCCGAGCGCCTGCGCGGCCGCGCCGACGACCTGCTGGCCACCAACGAGGAGTTCCTCCAGGCCGCGTGGGCCGGCGCCGCGCAGGGCGCGGTCGCCCCGGTGGACGTGGCCGGGGCGGACCAGTCCGCCGCGGGCGGCTTCCTCACGGTGGCCGAACTCCGCGCGGCCGCCCTCGAACAGGGCCAGGGGTTCTGGTCCGTCACCGCGCTGGTCTCGGACGACGAGCTGCTGCCCGACGCCGCCACCCTGCGCGCCACCCTCGGCGTCCCGCAGACCTTCTCGGGCGACATCGAGGCCATGGTCGCGCACACCCGCGTCCGGCTCGCGGAGGGGTGGCATGCCGTGGTCCTCACCGACGGCCCCGGCTCCGCGCGCCGTCTCGCCGAGCTCACCACGGAGGCCGGCCTCACGGCCGCCGTGGTGGACGGGCCCCTGCCCGCGGACCTCGCCCCGGGGCGGGTCTCCATCGCGACGGCGCCCGTCGGCTCCGGCTTCACGATCCCGGACGCGCAGATCGCCCTGATCACGGAGCACGACCTCTTCGGCCGGCACCGCACCGCGGGCACGCGCGCCCCCGGGGCGCGGCTGGCCCGGAAGCGGCGCAACGCCGTCGACCCGCTGACCCTGCAGCCCGGGGACCACGTGGTGCACTCCCAGCACGGCATCGCCCGCTTCGTGGAGCTGCAGCGCCGCAAGGTCACCGGCGGCCCGCGCACCGTCCCCGGCGCCGAGGAGTCCTACCGCGAGTACCTCGTGCTCGAGTACGCGCCCTCGAAGCGCGGCGCCCCGGGCGACCGGCTGTTCGTGCCCACCGACCAGCTCGACCTGATCTCCACCTACGTGGGCGGGGAGACGCCGTCGCTGTCCAAGATGGGCGGCTCGGACTGGGCGCAGACCAAGTCCAAGGCCAAGCGCGCCACCCGCGAGATCGCCGGCGAGCTCATCCGCCTGTACTCGGCCCGCATGGCCTCGCGCGGCCACGCGTTCGCCCCGGACACCCCGTGGCAGGGCGAGCTGGAGGAGGCCTTCCCGTTCATCGAGACGCCGGACCAGCTGACCACCATCGAGGACGTCAAGAAGGACATGGAGGCGGCCGTTCCCATGGACCGGCTCGTCTCCGGCGACGTCGGCTTCGGCAAGACCGAGGTGGCCGTGCGCGCCGCGTTCAAGGCGGTGCAGGACGGCAAGCAGGTGGCCGTCCTCGTCCCGACGACGCTGCTCGCCCGCCAGCACCACCAGACGTTCTCCGACCGGTTCGCCGGCTTCCCCGTGAAGGTGGCCGCGCTCTCCCGGTTCCAGACCGCCAAGGAGTCCAAGGAGGTCGTCGAGGGGCTCGCGCACGGTGAGGTGGACGTGGTGATCGGCACCCACCGGCTGCTCTCCGACCAGGTGCAGTTCAAGGACCTGGGCCTGGTGATCGTGGACGAGGAGCAGCGCTTCGGCGTCGAGCACAAGGAGGCGCTGAAGAAGATGCGCACCAACGTGGACGTGCTCGCCATGTCCGCCACGCCCATCCCGCGCACCCTCGAGATGTCCCTCACCGGCATCCGCGAGACCTCCACGCTGGCCACCGCCCCGGAGGAGCGCCACCCCGTGCTCACCTCGGTGGGCCCGTACTCGGACCAGCAGGTCACCGCGGCCATCCGCCGCGAGCTGATGCGTGAGGGCCAGGTGTTCTACGTGCACAACCGCGTCACCACCATCGACAAGGTGGCCAAGCGCATCGCCGAGCTGGTGCCGGAGGCCCGGATCGCCGTCGCCCACGGCAAGATGAGCGAGGCCCGGCTCGAGCAGATCATGGTGGACTTCTGGGAGCGGAAGTTCGACGTGCTCGTCTCCACCACGATCATCGAGACCGGCCTGGACATCGCCAACGCCAACACCCTGATCGTGGAGGACGCCCACCGCTACGGCCTCTCGCAGCTGCACCAGCTGCGCGGCCGCGTGGGCCGTGGCCGCGAGCGGGCGTACGCGTACTTCCTGTACGACCCGCAGAAGCCCCTGGGCGAGGTGGCCCTCGAACGCCTCAAGGCCGTGGCCACCCACAACGAGCTCGGCGCGGGCATGCAGCTGGCCATGAAGGACCTCGAGATCCGCGGCGCCGGCAACCTGCTGGGCGGGGAGCAGTCCGGCCACATCGCCGGCGTGGGCTTCGACCTCTACCTGCGGATGGTGGGCGAGGCCGTGGCCGACTTCAAGGGCGAGGAGGACACCGCGCCCGCCGAGGTGAAGGTGGAGCTGCCGGTCAACGCCCATCTGCCGCACGACTACGTGCCGGGGGAGCGGCTGCGCCTGGAGATGTACCGCAACCTCGCCCAGGCCGCGGACGACGCCGCCGTGGACGCCGTGGTGGAGGAGCTCAAGGACCGCTACGGCCCGCTGCCGGAGCCGGTGGAGGCGCTCGTCGCCGTCGCCCGGTTCCGCAACCGGGCCCGGGCCGCGGGCGTCACCGAGGTGATGCTGCTGGGGCAGAACGTGAAGTTCGGCCCCGCCGCGGACCTGCCGGAGTCCCGTCAGATGCGCCTGACCCGCATGTACAAGGGCGCCCAGGTCAAGCCGGCCCTGAACGGCGTCCTCATCCCGCGTCCCAAGACCAAGCCGGTCATGGGTCAGGATCTCGTGGACGTCCCGCTGCTCGAGTGGGCGCAGCAGGTGGTCGACGCGATCTTCGCGCCGGAGGGCTGAGCCGGGTCAGGCCGTCCTCACGCGGTCGAGGACGCCGTGCGTCTCGAGCATCTCGAGGAAGGCGTGGACGTCGGCTGCGACGTCGGCGGGAGCGAGGCCGAACGCCTCCGCCACCTGGACCGTGACGTCCGTCGTCGACAGCGGCACCGGCGGATCCGCGATCAGGTCGTCCCCCGGGGTGCGGCCGCCCACGAGGACGTCCCAGATCACGTCGCCCGAGGCGCCCAACAGCAGCGGCTGACCGGCCTCGAGCGTCATGACGGCGGCCTGGCCGCCGGCGGTGCGGGCCCACGCGATGTCGGGGGCGAGCGCCCAGCCCTCGGTGGTCTCACCGGTCACGGCGCACCGCCTTCGTCCAGGCCCAGCCGGCGAGTGCGCCGAGCCGGGCGCGCTGCTCGCGCCACAGGTCTGCGCGGGTGACGGGTCGGCCCAGGCGCATCTGCAGATGGGGGCGGTTCACCGGGATCGTGCGGGCCACGAGGGCGGCCCGCTCCCGCACCGTGGCGGCCGACCGCCACCGGGTGCGGAACAGCTCAAGACCGCTCTGGCTCTCGTGCAGCGCCGCGAAGAGGGTCAGCTGCCGGGTGTCGACGCCGTCGGCGGCCTCGCCCGTGGCGACGTGCCAGGCCGCACCCGCGTCCAGCCGGTGGGCTTCCTCGCGCAGGGCGGCCCAGCTCTCGGCGGGGAGGGACTCCCGGATGTGCCGGACGTCGAGGCCACCGCGGAACGGGTCGCGGGCCGCGTGGACGATCACGACGAGCCGCTGATGGCGCGGGCTCGGCACCGGGACAGACCGGCCGGCGATCACGAGGTGGATGTGCTCGCTCCACAGGGCGTCGAAGGCCGCCTCGGGGGACGCGCCGAGGCCGGGGAAGAGCCGATGCACGTCCACGTACCCCAGCTGGTCATGCCAGAGCGTGGCCGCGTGCTGGAAGATCGACCCCTGAGAGAAGGTGGCGACCGGTTCCCAGCCGTGGGAGCCCAGGAGTGCGATGACGGCGTCGGCATCGGCCGGAGGGACCAGCAGGTCCACGTCCGAACTGCGGCGATGATCGGGATAGACGCCGGGCTCGGTGGCGTAGCCCTTGAGATGCAGGCCGCGGATGCCGGCCCGGTCCAGCAGATGCGTGATGCGGGCGTGAGCGAGGCGGACGCGGACCTCGAGGTCCAGGGACGGCGGGGCGGCCGGTCGCTGTCCCGTCGCATGTTCCCCCATGGCCGCGAGCATAGTCGACCGTCAGAAGGGTCCATCGGTGACCGTGCCGGCGCGCCATCCCTGGAATGTGCGACAGGGCTGGCAGTGAGCTGTGAGACTCGTCTAGACTCACCTGGAGAGTTCCACAGCCGATGCTCACCGAGTAAGCCGCGGTGCTCCGTCCACTCGCGTGACCCCGTTCGGGCGCGAAAGCCACACCTCGACTCGAAACGAGTGAAGCCATGCAGAAGAACACCTCCACCCTCTCCCGTCGCAAGGTGACCGCCGGCATCGCGTGGTCGGTTCCGGCCGTGGCCGCCGTCGCCGCCGCCCCCTTCGCCGCGGCCTCGCCCACCGGCTGCGTCTCGGCCGTGCCGGGCGCCGCGGTCAAGTTCCCCGGTGGCAGTGGCCCCGATGGCATCTTTCAGGCCTACGGCTTCACCATCACCATCACCAACACGTCGCCCACCCCCGTGTACGTCAACCCGGGCACGGTGACCGTGGAGTTCGAGGGCCACCCCACCCGGGGCGGCGAGGCGCGTCTCTACACCGCCAACCCGTGCAGGGGAGGCAAGCGACTGGCCGCCATGGACCCCGCGCTGCTCCTGCAGTCGGGCCAGTCCAAGACCTACTACTACGTGGTGAACAACACCGGCAACTCGGCCCAGGAGTCCGGCTGCGTCAAGGGCAAGCTGCAGCTGGCCCTGCCGACGAACGCTCCCGAGGGCGCGGATCTCTGCAACGACGGCATCGTCGAGTTCAGCAACTGCTTCGAGACCACCCCGCCCTCGGCGAAGTGCTGATCTTCTGAGCACCGCCACGAAGGGCCCCGCCTCCTCAGAGGCGGGGCCCTTCTGCATCCCCGGGCCCGTGCCGTCGATGCGACGACCTGGCCCTGCGGCCGGGCGCCGTCAGCGTGGCGACGCGTCACCCGTAGTCCCGGTCGCGGCCTCGGCGGCGTCCCGGGGCGCCTGGTAGTAGACGTCGTAGCTGCCGCCGTCCGCGCCGTAGCCCCCGCCGTAGTAGTCCGAGCCCACGCCGGAGGCCGGGGTGCCGTTGAGCACGACGCCGAGCACCCGGGCGTTGACGCCCGCGAGCATGTCCCGGGCCACCTCGAGGTGCTCCTTGCGGGTCTTGCCGTGGCGGATCACCAGGACGGTGCCGTCCACCGCCGCAGCGAGCAGGGTGGAGTCCGTGACGGGCAGCACGGGCGGGGCGTCCACGAGCACCATGTGCGTCTCGGCGAGGGCGGTGAGCAGGTCCTTCATCCGCTCGGAGCCGAGCTGTTCGGACGGGTTCGGGGGAGTGCGGCCGGCAGGCAGGAGGAGCAGCCCGTCCTCGCCCACGGGGATCAGCACGTCCTGGAGGGCGACGTCCCCGTTGAGGACCTCGGACAGGCCCACGCGGCCGTCGACGCCGAACTGCAGGGCCTGGCGGGGGCGCCGCAGATCGGCGTCGATGAGGATCACCGGCTGGCCGGCGGCCGCCACGGTCAGGGCCAGGTTGCCGATCACCGTCGACTTGCCCTCGCCGGGGTTCGAGCTGGTGAACGCGATGGTGCGGGGCGGATCGTCCACCGCAGCGAACCGCAGGTTGGTCCGCAGCTGACGCACCGCCTCCGACGCGCGGGGGGAGAGGGGCGCCATCGGCGCCGTGCGTTCCGCCTTCATGCTGGGGTCCAGGGGGATGGCGCCGAGCAGGCCCGCCCCGCCCGCCACCTGGGCGTCCGTCGTCGTCCGCACGTTGACGTCGAGCAGCCGCCGCAGGAGCGCGACGATCAGGCCGAGGACGAGGCCTGCGCCCAGGCCGTACAGCAGGTGGCGGACGCGGTCCGGGCTCGAGGGCGTGGCCGGCGCGAGGGCGTCCTCCATGGCCGTGACCTTGACGTTGGACGTCGGATCGAGCTCGTTCGCCACGTCGGCGGTCGCCACGAGCGCCCCGTTGGCCAGCGCGGCGGCCTGCTGCGCGTCGGGGGCCACGGCGGACACCGTGATGAGGTTCGAGTTCGGCACCAGGGCGGCGCTCATGGTCGCGCCGGCGGTGTCCAAGCCCTCGGACGCGATCCGCTCGCGGACCGTGCGGCTGTTGATCAACGGGATGTAGGACTGGGCGCGGGTCTGGGCGGTCTCCGTGCCGGAGATGCTCGCCTCCCCCTCCACCGTGACGAACGCGGACGAGGTGGCGGTGTACAGCGTGGGCTGCAGCAGCGAGTAGACAAGGCCCATCGCCAGGCCCAGGGCGGCGCACCCCAGGATCACCAGGCGGTTCGCACGCAGCACACGGAGGAAATCGATGATGTTCATGGGATCCCAGGATCGAAGGGCAGCGACTCAGGTCACTCTAACAAGCGGGACAGCCCATTCCTTCGCACTCGTCTACGCTGGGCGTGGGGCGGAGACGCGCCCCGGCAGGGCGACGGAGGGGCGGTCATGACGGTGGGGCACGATGCGCACGGACCGCGGCACTCCGACCCCCGCTACGTGGCCCTGCAGGCGGAGCGGGAGAGACACGCCCGCGCCGCCGCCCGCGGCACGTCCGTGTGGTCGGCCGACCCGGACGCCGTCGTCCCCCGCGAGCCCCTGCGCATCCCCGAACTGCTGCTCGGCGCCCTGCTGGCCATGGAGGCGTTCGGCGTCCCCCTCGGCCCCGTGGCGCTCCCGCTGAACGAGGCCGGCATGCTCCTGCTGCTGGCCCTGGCGCTGTGCCGACGGTCCCGCCGCGATGTCTCCGCCCTCGGGTTGACCGCCGTGCTCGCCGCCGCCGTGCTGCTGTTCCTCGCGATCGTCTCCGTGTCCCAGGGCATCCCGGACCTGGAGTGGCTGCGCCGGTGGGTGCGGATGGCGGCCCTCGTCGGGCTCGTCGGCTGCATCGCCGGCGGCCGGCTCAGCCTGCGCTCGCTGGCCGTCGGGCTCGGCGCCGCCATGGCCCTGAACGTGCCCCTCTTCTACGCCGGCCTCGTGCCCGCGCCCTACGGCAGCTTCCTGACCGGCGTCCTCGCGGACAAGAACGTGGCGGGCCTCTACTACGCGGCCATGCCGGTCCTGGCGCTCGCCCTCGTGCGGACGCGGCGGTGGAAGCTGATCCTGCTCGTCGCCGCCGCGGTGTGCGTCGTCCTCACGGGCTCCCGCACCTCCATGGCGGGCTTCGCCTGCGCCGTCCTGTGGCTCTGGCTGACGCCGCGGATGGGGGCGGGTCTGCGCCTGGTCCTGCTGGCGGTCCTCGCCTGGGCGGTCGCGTTCGCCGAGGAGAACCTGGCCCGCATCGCCTTCTTCGCGGACCGCACCGGCACGGACTGGCTGCGCTCGAACATCCAGGCCGAGACGGCCGTGCGCGTCGCGGAGACGCCGTGGTACGGCCGGGGCCTCACCACGGCGTACGTGGACTTTGGCGGGTCCACGTGGCACTACCACAACTCCTACGCGGGCCTCTACACCGAGGGCGGCGTCGTGCTCCTCCTCGCCGTCCTCGGCGCCTACGCATTCTTCGGGCTGCGCCTGTTCAGCGCCCGGCTGCGCACCCCCTCGCGTGTGGCGGTGGAGGCGGCGGCCGTCGTCGTGTTCGTCTCCGCGACGCAGCTGGGCGAGGTGTTCATCACGATCCCGAGCATGCTCGTCGTCGCCGCCGGCGTGACCCTCTGGCTTCACGAGCGGGACGCCCCGCTCGAGAGCGAGGTGCTCGAGCGGCGCCGTCGTCGGGTGCTGGCCGCGGCGCGCCAGGGGCAGCACGCCCCGTCCTCCGGCGGGCACGCCGTCCCCGATCTCTGACGCCGGCCGGTCAGGCGCCCGTCGGCTCCTCCTCCACGAGGTCCCCGTCGAGGGCCCGGGCGATCTCCCACGCCAGCAGCTCGACGATCGGCTGCGCGGTCTGCGCCATCGCGGCGTAGCCCTCGGCGGGGCCGCGGAACGGGTCCGGCAGATCCGCGTCCGGTCGCTCCCCGTGGGCGATCAGGCGGGAGCGCAGCTCCGCCAGGGCCGTCACGAGCGCGGTGACGCCGGCGCCCGGAGGGACCGACGCGGCGAGCTCCTCGCCGTGGTCGCGCAGGAGGGTGCCCATGCCGAGGATCGTGAAGGTCCGGCGCACCGCCGCGGGGTCCTCGCGCAGCACCTCGTCCAGGTGGTCGTCCGTCGCGGTCAGGACGAGGTCCTGGTCGGCCAGCGAACGCCCGGTCAGCTGCTGCGGTCGATGCTGCGTCAACGCGGCGCGGACTCGGCGGCTCGGTGCGAGGTCGAGCAGCGGACCCGGGACGGTCAGCGCCTGGTTCGGTTCCGTGCCCGCGCTCGTGACCTCCGCGCGGCCCCGGTCACCGAGCAGGGCGTTGAGCTGCGCCTGCAGCGCGTACTCCACATAGGCGGAGCGGCAGATGTTGCCCGTGCACACGACGAGGACGCGGGCGCTCGGCACGGGGCCGGGGACACGGTCGGCCGGTGCGGCAGGCGAGGCCGGCTCAGCGGCCGCGGCGGTCGCGGGAGCCACTGCGCGCTCGGCCTGCGTCGCACGCTGCCGCGGCGCGGCGGGGTCGGCCGGGTGGGGGAGGAACGCCGGGCCGAGCCGGAACTCGGCGAGGCGATCCTCCCGCGCCGTGGCGGCCGCCGGGGCGCCGGCGTCACCGCCGTCACCCGCCGGGTGGCCGCCGTCGCGGGTCGGCACCTCGGGCTCCTCCGGCGTCGGCGGCAGGAACGGATTGCGGATCGGGGGGCGATGATCCCTGCTCATGGGTGTGTCCTCTCCGAGGCGGTCGGGACGCGCGGCAGCGCGGACGTGACGGGGTGCGGGGGCTCCACGTGTCGCAGGCGGTGCACCGGGTGCCAGCGGCGGCGCGCCCCCGTGAACGGCTTGGACAGGGGGGTGGCGAGCAGGGCGAGGCCTGCCAGCCAGCTGAGGGCGAGCGCGAGGGCGAACTTGGCGGCGTTGTCCTCCACGCCGTGGCGCGTGACCCACATCAGCACCCAGCCGTGCAGCAGCACCACCACCGTGCCCGTCCGGACCAGGGCGGTGATGGCGCGGCGCAGGGCCTGACCCGTCCCGGTGCGTCGGGCGAAGGAGCGCAGCAGTCCCTCCACCGTGGAACCGAACACGAGCACCATCCCCGCGGACATCAGGACGCCCACGGCGGGGGTGAGCACCGGCGTGCCGAAGCCGCCGAACTTGATGTTGGGCGGCTCCAGGCCCAGCCGGACCGCGACCAGACCGAGCAGCACCAGGCCGACGCCGATGAGCGTCCGATGGCGCCGCACGTGCGGCTGGACGCGGCGGCGGAACGTTTCGCCGCTGAGGACGAACAGCAGGCAGGGCAGGGCCAGCCCGACGCCCAGTGGCGTGCGGGCGATCGCGGAGTCCGGCACGAAGTGGGCCCACGCCAGCCCGGCCAGGCCCACGGCCCAGGCGACGGCGGACGGGAAGCGCTCGAGGAATCGGCGCAGCACCGTGGTGAAGAACAGGACGGAGATGAACCAGAACGCCCACCACGGGGGCTCCTGGTCCGCGCCCCCGTACCAGCCGGTGATCATCAGGCGCCTCAGGAGGTCGGGGTCGTCGGCGAACCACGCGAACGCGGCCACGGACATGAGCGCCGCCCACACCAGGTACGGCACCATCAGGCTCCGGAAGCGGCCCCGCACGTCCGTGGCCCAGGGGCGGCCGCGCGTCCAGAAGTAGCCGGTGAGGAAGAAGAACAGCGGCATCCGCCAGATCTCCAGGTACCGGCTGAAGGTGAGGTCCGTCAGGTACGCGTGACCCAGCACCACCGCCGCGATGGAGACAAGCCGAAGGGCGTCCACCCCCGTGTTGCGGGTGGACGCCCTTCGGCGCGCGGCGGCCGGACGACCTGTGTCAGCGATCCTCGGCTCCGGGACGGCTCAGCGGTGCGCGGCGCCGGTCTCGACGGCGTGGGCGCCGGAGGCGGCGTGCTCGACGACGGGACGGGTGTGGATGGCGGTGGTGTCCACGGTGTCGCTGCGGCCCAGGAACGCCTTGGGGATCATGAAGGCCACAGTGGCCAGGGCCAGCGCGATCAGGCCGGGGATCCAGACCGACTCGAGCGACCAGAAGCCCATGGCGTAGAGGCAGCCGAGGAACGCGCCGAAGGCGACGATGAAGGCGATCAGGGAACCCCAGACGCCGCCCACGTTGGAGTGGTCGATGGCCTTGCCGTTGCGGATCACGTGATGCTCCTTCGGTGCGGTCCCGGCCGGGGCGGACGCCCGGCCGAAGTGATGCGAGTCAGTCGGATCCCAGGATAGCAAGCGCGGAGCTGGCCCCGATCCGGGTGGCGCCGGCCTCGATCATCGCCAGGGCGTCCGCGCGGGTGCGCACCCCGCCGGAGGCCTTCACGCCGATGCCTTCGCCCACGGTGCGGCGCATCAGCGCGACGTGCTCGACGGTGGCGCCCGCGGTGGAGAAGCCCGTGGAGGTCTTCACGAAGTCCGCCCCGGCCTCGACCGCGGCCTCGCAGGCCAGGACGATCGCGTCGTCGTCCAGCAGGGCGGTCTCCACGATCACCTTGAGCAGCGCCCCGCCGTCGCCCGCGGGGCCATCCGCGTGCGCGGCCTCGGCCACGGCGCGGACGTCCGCGACGAGCCGGTCGCGGTCCCCGGCACGGGCCGCGGCGACGTCGAGGACCATGTCCACCTCGTCCGCGCCGGCGTCGATCGCCTGCCGGGCCTCGAAGGCCTTGACCTCCGAGGCGTTGGCGCCGAGGGGGAAGCCGATCACGGTGCAGGTCAGCACGTCCGAGCCCGCGAGCTCGGCGGCCACCAGCGGCACCCACACGGGGTTGATGCAGACGCTCTTGACCCCGGCCTCGCGGGACTCGGCCACGAGGCGGCGCACGTCCGCCTCCGAGGTGTCGGCCTTCAGGGCGGTCGCGTCGATGTACTTCGCCAGCTCGGCGGTGGTGAGGGAGACGGTCATGTCCGCCAGCCTACCGAGGCTCAGCCGCCCACGAGGGCCGTCACCTCGGCGCGCAGCGCCTCGAGCCGCTCGGCGGCCGCGGCCGGGTCGGCGTCCCGGGTGCCGAGGTAGCACTTGAGCTTCGGCTCGGTGCCGGAGGGGCGCACGAGGACGCGGGTGCCGGAGTCGGTGGCGAACAGCAGTGCGTCCGTCGGCGGCAGCCCGTCCCCGCCGGCGGCCAGGTCCCGGCGCACGGTGACCGGTTCCCCCGCGAGCGTGGCCGGCGCCTGCTGACGCAGGGCCGTCATGGTGCGGGCGATCAGGGACAGGTCCGCCACGCGGACCGAGACCTGGGCGCTGGGCATGGCGCCGGTGACCGCGTCGACGTCGGCCAGGGCGTCCATCAGGCCGCGTCCCTGCGCTGTGAGGGCGGCGGCCAGCTCCGCGGCCATGAGGGCGGCCGTGATGCCGTCCTTGTCCCGCACCATGTCCGGGTCCACGCAGTAGCCGAGGGCCTCCTCGTAGCCGAAGCCGAGGTCCGGGGCGCGGGAGATCCACTTGAAGCCGGTCAGCGTGACGTGGTGCCTCACCCCGTTCGCCTCCGCCAGGGCGGCCAGCTGCGGGGAGGAGACCACGGAGTTCGCGGCGCTGCGGCCGGCCGCGTGCAGGGCCGGCATCGCGTGCGCGCCCAGCAGCGTCCCGACGGCGTCGCCCGAGAGCATCCGCCACGTGCGGACGCCGTCCGCGTCGGTGACGGGCGCGGCCAGGGCCAGGCGGTCGGCGTCGGGGTCGTTGGCGATCACCAGGTCCGCGTCCACCTCGGCGGCCAGGGCGAGGGCGAGGTCCATCGCCCCCGGCTCCTCCGGGTTGGGGAACGCCACCGTGGGGAAGGCCGGGTCCGGGGCGGCCTGCTCGGCCACCACGTGGACGGGGCCGAAGCCGGCGTCCTCGAGCAGGCCCGGGACCACGGCGCCGCCCACTCCGTGCAGGGGCGTGTAGACCACGCGCAGGTCGCGGTGGCCGTGCCGGTCGTCGTCGAGCACGCCGAGGGCCGCCGCACGGTAGGCCTCCAGCAGGTCCGGCCCGGCCACGGTCCAGCCGTCGTCGGCGAGCGGGATATCCGCGGCCCACGCCGCGTGGTCGATGCGGGCGGCGATCTGCGCGTCCGCGGGGGAGACGATCTGCGCCCCCCGGCCCGCCTCGTCCGTGAGCCGCCCGCCGAGGTAGACCTTGTAACCGTTGTCCGCGGGCGGGTTGTGGCTGGCCGTGACCATCACGCCCGCGTCCGCGCTGAGATGGCGCACCGCGAAGGCGAGCACCGGCGTCGGCAGCGGGTCCGGCAGCAGGACGGTCTGCACGCCCGCGGCCGTCAGGACGGCGGCCGTGTCCGCGGCGAAGGCGGCCGAGCCGCGCCGCGCGTCGTACCCGACGACGGCCAGCGGCGGGGCCGCGTCCCGTCCGACGCCGTCCCACAGGTGGGCGGCCAGACCCGCCGCGGTGCGGCGCACCACGAGCCGGTTCATGCGGGACTCGCCCGGGCCCTCCTCGGCGCGCAGGCCGGCGGTGCCGAAGGCGAGCGGCCCGGCGAAGCGGGCGGCGAGCGCCGCCCGGGCGGCCGCGGCCTCCGGGCCGACGCCGGCGGCCGCGTCGAGCTCGGCGCGCAGGGTGTCCCGGTGCGCGGGATCGGGGTCCTCCGCCGCCCACCGCTCAGCCCGGGCGAGGACGTCCTCCGGGAGCGCGGCGACGTCGTCGTGCGAGGGATGCGCGGGCATCAGAGCCGCCCCACGATGTCCGCGAGCAGACGCGCGATGCGCGGGCCGGCGGCCTGGCCGGCCTCGACGACCTCGGCGTGGGACAGCGGCGTCTCCGAGATGCCGGCGCCGAGGTTGGTCACCAGCGAGATGCCGAACACCTCCAGCCCGGCGTGACGGGCCGCGATCGCGTCCAATGCCGTGGACATGCCGACGAGGTCGCCGCCGAGGGTGCGCGCCATCCGCACCTCGGCGGGGGTCTCGTACTGCGGGCCGGCGAACTGGACGTACACGCCCTCGCGCAGGGACGGGTCCACCTCACGGGCGATCGCACGCAGCCGCGGGGAGTAGAGGTCGGTCAGGTCCACGAACGTGGCGCCGACGAGCGGGGTGGCGCCGGTGAGGTTGATGTGGTCCGCGATCAGGACGGGGGTGCCCGGGGCGATCTCCGGGTCCAGCCCGCCACAGCCGTTGGTCAGCACCACGGTGCGCGCCCCGGCGGCGGCGGCGGTGCGGACGGTGTGCGCCACGGCCTGGGCGTCGCGGGACTCGTAGAAGTGCGTGCGCGAGCCGAAGACGAGGGCGTGCGTGCCGTCCGGCAGCCGGACCGAGCGGATCACCGCGTTGTGGCCGGGCACCTTCGGGGCGTGGAAGCCGGGCACCTCGGCCAGCGGCACGGCGGCGACCTCGTCGCCGATCAGGCCGGCGGCCTCGCCCCAGCCGGAGCCGAGGACGACGGCGACGCGGTGCTCCGCCACGCCCGTCGCCCGGGCGATGGTGTCGGCGGCCGCGCGGGCCTCGGCGAAGCCCGGATGGTCGCCGGTCAAGGGGGAGTCGGGGGAGGGGATGCTGGTCTGGTCGGTCACGTCGTGGAGTCTAGGCGGTGTCCCGTGAGCGCGGGCTAGGACTTTCCCGTCCGCGGCGGACACAATGGAGCCCGTGACCGAGGAAAACAGCACCTTCATCCCGTCCCTGACCATCATCGGCGGCGGCCCCGGCGGCTACGAGGCCGCCATGGTGGCCGCGAAGCTGGGCGCCCGCGTGACCCTGGTCGAGCGCCAGGGGTTGGGCGGCGCGGCCGTCCTCACGGACGTGGTCCCCTCCAAGACGCTGATCGCCGCCGCCGACTCGATGCGCCGCGTGGGCGCCTCCGTGGACCTGGGCGTCGATCTCGGCGGGGCCGAGGTCCACGCGGACATGGGCCAGGTCGGCCGCCGCATCCTGAACCTGGCCCACGAGCAGTCCTCGGACATCCGCGCGGGCCTCGAGCGGGTCGGCGTCCGGGTGATCGACGGCGTGGGCCGCGTCGTCGGCCCCCACGAGGTGTCCGTCCGCGCCCTCGACGACGCCGACGCCGGCGCCGAGCCCGAGATCATCACCTCGGACGCGATCCTCGTGGCCGTCGGCGCGAGCCCCCGCGAGCTGCCCACCGCCGTCCCGGACGGCGAGCGGATCTTCAACTGGAAGCAGGTCTACAACCTCAAGGAGCTGCCCGAGCACCTGATCGTCGTGGGCTCCGGCGTCACCGGCGCCGAGTTCGCCTCGGCCTACAACCGCCTCGGCGCCAAGGTCACCCTCGTCTCCTCGCGCGACCGCGTGCTCCCCGGCGAGGACGCCGACGCCGCCGAACTGCTCGAGAAGGTCTTCGAGGGCAACGGCCTCAGGGTGATCGCCCGCTCCCGCGCCGAGGCCGTCGAGCGGACCGAGACCGGCGTGCGCGTGCACCTCTCCGGCGAGGGCGCCGAGGACACCCCGTCGATCGAGGGCTCCCACGCCCTCGTCGCCGTCGGCGGCGTGCCGAACACGGCGGGCCTCGGCCTCGACGACGTGGGCGTGAAGCTGACCGGCTCCGGCCACGTGCTCGTGGACGGCGTCTCCCGCACGTCCGTGCCGAGCATCTACGCGGCGGGCGACTGCACGGGCAAGCTCGCCCTCGCCTCGGTGGCGGCCATGCAGGGGCGCATCGCCGTCGCCCACCTGCTCGGCGACGCCCTCAAGCCGCTGCGCCCGCACCTGCTGGCCTCGAACATCTTCACCTCGCCGGAGATCGCCACCGTGGGCGTCACGCAGGCGCAGGTGGACTCCGGCCAGTACCAGGCGGACGTGCTGCGCCTGGACTTCCACACCAACCCCCGCGCCAAGATGTCCGGCGCGGAGGAGGGGTTCGTGAAGATCTTCGCCCGTCAGGGCTCCGGCACCGTGATCGGCGGCGTGGTGGTCTCGCCGCGCGCCTCCGAGCTGATCTACGCGCTCGCGCTCGCGGTCACGCACAAGCTGCACGTGGACGACCTCGCGGACACCTTCACCGTGTACCCGTCCATGTCCGGGTCGATCGCGGAGGCGGCGCGCCGCCTGCACGTGCGCATCTGACCCAGAGACGACTTTCGGTCGTGAGATAGGGCCTATCTCACGACCGAAAGCGTCCATTCCCCCGATGTCACGTTCGAAAGTGCGGGCGTGGGCGCGGGGGGAGCGCCGGGGGCCGGCCGGGGTCAGCGCGCGGCGCGACGCTCGCGGGCCGAGGTGACGGTGTCGAGGTCCGTGTGTCGGGTCTCGGGGGAGAGGGCCAGCGCGATGACGGTGATCGCCGAGGCGGCGGCCAGGTAGTAGCCGACGTAGGCGACATCGAACTTCTGCACCAGCCAGGCGGCGATGAACGGGGTCAGCGCTGCGCCGAGGATCGAGGACACGTTGTACGCGATGCCGGAGCCGGTGTATCGGGTGTTCGTGGGGAACAGCTCAGGCAGCACCGCGGACATCGGCCCGAAGGTCAGGCCCATGAGCGTCATGCCGGTGGCCAGGAACGTCAGCATCAGCGGCACGTTCAGTTCCGCACCCACGCCCATGTTCGCCGGCGCGAGCCACAGGCCGAACGAGAGGCCGAACACCACCATGAGCACCGAGATCACGATCAGGGTGGGGCGGCGGCCGAAGCGGTCCGCCAGCAGGCCGGAGACCGGCACGAACGCCGCGAAGAACAGGATGCCGACCAGCTGCAGCACGAGGAACTCGGCGTAGGGGACACCCAGGAAGCCGTTGGCCGGCTTGCCGATCGCGTAGGAGAGGATCCACGTGGTCATCAGGTAGAAGAGCACGTAGGTGGCGTACATGACGAAGGTGCCCAGGATCAGCTCCCACCAGTTGCGGCGGAACACCTCGCCCAGCGGCGCCTTCACACGCTGGTCGCGGTCGAGGGCGCGCTGGAAGACCGGGGTCTCCTCGAGCTTGACGCGGACGTAGAGGCCCACGGCCACCATCACGATCGAGAGCAGGAACGGCAGGCGCCACACCCACGTGAGGAACGGGCCGTCGAGCACCGGGCTCGTGGAGTCGTGGTCGAAGCCGAGCACGAGCGTGAGGAACAGGCCGTTGGCCAGCAGGAAGCCGATCGGCGCGCCGAGCTGCGGCCACATGGCCGCCTGCGCGCGCTTGCCGTCCTTGGCGTACTCGGTGGCCAGCAGGGCGGCGCCGGACCACTCGCCGCCGAGCCCCAGGCCCTGGAAGAAGCGCAGCAGCGTCAGCATGGCCGGCGCCCACAGGCCGATCTGGAAGTACGTGGGCAGCAGGCCGATGAGGAACGTCGCGATGCCCATGGTCAGCAGCGAGCCGATGAGCGTGGTCTTGCGGCCCACGCGGTCGCCCAGATGGCCGAAGACGACGGCGCCCAGCGGCCGGGCGACGAACGCCGCGCCGAAGGTGGCCATGGAGGCCAGCAGGGCCGTGTTGTCGTCACCGCCCGCGAAGAAGATCAGCGGGAACACCGAGACCGCCGCCGTGGCGTAGATGTAGAAGTCGTAGAACTCGATCGAGGTGCCCACGAGCGAGGCGATGATGACCCGCGAGCGGGGCACCTCCTCCGCAGCGGCGACCGCGTCCGACGTGAGATCGGTGGGGGCGCCCGGGTTCGCGGGCGGGGTGGAGTGGGGCATGGTGTCTCCCTGGTATGACGGGCACAGGGGGTCGCGAACGACCACGATGTGAGACGAAGATGCGTGTCAGGTTAAGCCTCGTCGCGCCGATCTGCGAGAGTCATGTCCCCGTCGTCCACCATGTGGAACCAGCCCACGACGCCGGTGCTCCCCGCCGTCGTCGCCGGCGGCTCACTCCGCGTCGGCGATGGTGGCGATCACCGTGCCGGCCGTGACCGTCTGGCCCGGCTCGACCTCGAGCCCGCTGACGACGCCCGCGCGGTGGGCCGTGAGCGGCTGCTCCATCTTCATGGCCTCCATGACCACGATCAGGTCGCCCTCGGCCACGGTCTGGCCGTTCTCGGCGGCGACCTTCACCACGGTGCCCTGCATCGGGGCGGTCAGCGCGTCCGTGCTGACGGCCGCGGCCACCGGTGCGCCGCGCTTGCCGCGGGGCCGGCGTCGTCCCGCACCGGCCCGCTGGGCGGCGCCGGAGATCGTGTGCAGGGCCTCGCCCCACGTGGGCAGGGTGACGTCCACGCGCTTGCCGTTGACCTCCACGGTCACGGTGTGGCGCGCCTCGCGGGGGGCCGGCTCGGCCGGGATGAGGGCGCTCGGCTCGATGCGGTTCGCGAACTCCGTCTCGATCCACCGGGTGTGCACCGAGAACGGCTCCTCCGAGCCGGCGATCTCGGGCGCGAAGGCGGGGTCGCGCACCACGGCGCGGTGGAAGGGCAGTACCGAAGGCATGCCGACGATCTCGGCCTCGCGCAGGGCGCGAGCGGCACGCTGCAGGGCCTGGCGGCGGTCCGCGCCGGTGACGATCAGCTTGGCGACCATGGAGTCGAAGGCCCCGGAGACGGTCTCGCCCTCCACCACGCCGGCGTCCACGCGCACGCCCGGGCCGCTGGGCATGCGGAAGGTGGTGAGCCGACCGGGGGCGGGCAGGAAGTTGCGGCCCGGGTCCTCGCCGTTGAGACGGAACTCGATCGAGTGGCCGCGGGGCTGCGGGTCCGTGTAGCCGAGGGCCTCGCCACGGGCCAGGCGGAACTGCTCGCGCACGAGGTCGATGCCGGTGATCTCCTCGGAGACCGGGTGCTCCACCTGCAGGCGCGTGTTCACCTCGAGGAAGGAGATGGTGCCGTCCTGGCCCACGAGGAACTCGCACGTGCCCGCGCCGACGTAGCCGGCCTCCTGCAGGATCGCCCTGGAGGACTCCACGAGGCGGGCGTTCTGCTCGTCCGTGAGGAACGGCGCCGGGGCCTCCTCCACGAGCTTCTGGTTGCGGCGCTGCAGCGAGCAGTCGCGGGTGGAGATCACGACGACGTCGCCGTGCACGTCCGCCAGGCACTGCGTCTCCACGTGGCGCGGCTTGTCCAGGAACCGCTCCACGAAGCACTCGCCCCGGCCGAACGCGGCCACGGCCTCACGGACCGCGGACTCGTAGAACTCGGGGATCTCCTCGCGCGTGCGGGCCACCTTGATGCCGCGGCCGCCGCCGCCGTAGGCCGCCTTGATGGCCACCGGCAGGCCGAACTCGTCCGCGAACGCGACGACCTCCTCCGTGCCGGTCACGGGGGAGGTGGTGCCCGGCGCCAGCGGGGCGCCGACCTTGGTGGCCAGCTGGCGGGCCGAGACCTTGTCGCCCAGCCGGTCGATCGCCTCGGCGGGCGGGCCGATCCACACGAGGCCGGCGTCGGCCACGGCGCGCGCGAAATCCGCGTTCTCGGAGAGGAAGCCGTAGCCGGGGTGCACGGCGTCCGCGCCCGCGCGCTCGGCGGCGTCGAGGATCTTGCCGATCACCAGATAGGAGTCGGCGGCGGTCTCCCCGCCGAGGGCCACGGCCTCGTCCGCGAGCGTCACGTGCAGGGCGTCCCGGTCCGGCTCGGCGTAGACGGCCACGGAGGTCAGCCCCTCGTCCTGGCAGGCCCGGATGATGCGCACGGCGATCTCGCCGCGGTTGGCGATCAGCACCCGGGAGAACCGGCGCTCCGCCGCGGGGTCGACGGGCGGGACGACCGAGGCCTGCGGTGCGTCGGCGATGCTCATGGGCGATGGACTCCTCGGACGATCACGGCTGGGGGTGCGGGCGCCACGTCCGGGGTCGTGCCCCTCACCCGGTGGGGCGAAAGGCGCGGGACGGCGCCGACTCTGACCAGCACCCTACTCGTTGTGGCGGAACCCTCCGAGGTACGCGGCCCTGTCGCGCCGGATCAGCGCTGCGCGTTGGAGGCTTCCCACAACCGGGTGAAGTCCTGGCCCAGGGCCGCCGCGGCCCGCCGCAGCCACGCCACGGACAGCCCGATCACCGCGTTGGGGTCCCCGTCCACGCCGTCCACGAGGGCCGCGCCCGCGCCGTCCACCGTGAACGCGCCCGCGCAGTGCAGCGGCTCGCCCGTGGCCACGTAGGCCTGGATCTCGGCCTCGGTGACGGCGCCGAAGCGCACGACGGCGGACACCACGCCCGCCTCCGCGGCCATCCCGGACCCGACCCCGGGCTCCGGCAGCACCAGGCCCAGCCAGTGGCCCGAATGCAGCACGCCCTCCCGGCCGGCCTGGGCGCGCCAGCGCTCGACGGCGACCTCGGGCTCGTAGGGCTTGCCGTGGGCGCGGCCGTCGAACTCGAACACGGAGTCGCAGCCGAGCACGAGCGTGGGGGCCTCGACGCCGGCGGCCGCCACCCGGGCGGCCACGTCGCGGCCCTTGGCCTGAGCCAGCAGGCCCGCCAGCTCCGCCGGCGACGGGTCGCCCGCCGCCGCGCCCACGGCCGCCTCGTCCACCCCCGAGACGACGACGCGGAACGGCACCCGCGCCCGGGTCAGGACCTCCGCTCGGCCGGGGGAGGCCGAGCCGAGCACCAGTCGCAGGCCCGTGCCGGGGTCGGCCGCGCCGTCGTCGTGCGGGATCACGCGAGCGCCTCCCGCAGGGTGTCCAGGCCCATGCCGCCCAGGCGCAAGGCGCGCGTGTGGAAGGCCTTGAGGTCGAAGTCGGCGCCCTCGGCCTGCTCGTGCTCGGCGCGGATCTGCTCCCAGATGCGCTGGCCCACCTTGTAGGCCGGCGCCTGCCCCGGCCAGCCGAGGTAGCGCGTGAACTCGAAGCGGCGCTGGCCCTCGGAGATCCTCAGGTGCTTGGCCAGGAACGCGTAGCCCTTCTCCGGGGTCCACGCGCCGCCGCCCTCGGACTCGGGGGCGTCGAAGCCGCAGTGGTAGCCGATGTCGAACACGACGCGGGCCGCGCGCATGCGCTGCATGTCCAGCATGCCGAGGTGGTCGCCCGGGTCGTCGAGGAAGCCGAGCTCCTCCATGAGCTTCTCCGCGTACAGCGCCCAGCCCTCGCCGTGGCCGGACGTCCAGCAGAAGCTGCGGCGCCACAGGTTGAGGTTCGCCCGGTTCATCATGGCGGTGGCGATCTGCAGGTGATGGCCCGGCACGCCCTCGTGGTAGACCGTGGTGGTCTCCGCCCACGTGGTGAACTCGTCCTCGCCCGGGGGCACGGACCACCACATGCGGCCGGGCCGGGAGAAGTCGTCCGAGGGGCCGGTGTAGTAGATGCCGCCCTCCTGGGTGGGGGCGATCATGCACTCGAGCCGGTCCATCGGGGCCGGGATCTCGAAGTGCTCCTTCATGGCCTCGACCGCGTCGTCGGAGAGCCGCTGCATCCATGTGCGCAGGGCCTCGGTGCCCTTCAGGGTGCGCTCCGTGTCCGCGTCCAGGATCGCGCGCGCCTCCTCGATCGTGGCGCCCGGCCGGATGCGCTCGGCGTCCGCCTGCTGCGCGGCGATGATGCGGGCCAGCTCCTCCTGGCCCCAGCGGTAGGTCTCCTCGAGGTCGATCTCGGCGCCGAGGAAGACGCGGGAGGCCAGCCGGTAGTAGTCGATCCCGACGCCGTCCGCCTCCGGGGCGTGCGGGCGCAGCTCGGCCTCGAGCGTGTCCGCGAAGTCGCGGTAGGCCTGCGCGGCGGCGTCCGCGCCGGAGCGGATGCGGGCGGCCAGGGCGTCGTCCACGACGTCGGCTGCCTCGGCTCGCTCGACCAGGCCCGGGAAGAACCCGTCCGCGGCGCCGTGGGCGCGGGCCTGCTCCACCACGATGTCCACCTGACGCACCGCGGCCACGTGGCCGGCGTCGCGGGAGGCGAGCAGGGACTCCGTGTAGCCGCGCAGGGCGGCCGGCAGGTTCTCGAGGCGGCCGGCGATGTGGCCCCACTGCTCCGCGGTGTCCGTGGGCATGAGATCGAAGACCGCGCGGATGCCCTGGGCGGGGGAGGCGATGTTGTTCAGCTCGGTGCGGCCGGTCGCGTGGATCTCCCGCTCGAGGCCGATGCGCTCCTGCATGGCCGCCTTCGTGACGCGGTCCGTCTCGTCCTGCGGCTCGAGCGCGGCCAAGTCCTCGAGAAGGCGGGCGTTGAGCTCGTCGTCGGCGCGGGCGCCGGCGGGGGAGAAGTCCGTGTACTCGGTCTCTCGGCCCGGGAAGCCGAGCTCGGTGGCGGTGTCCGGATGCAGGGCGAGGAGGTCGGTCACGTAGCGCTCGGCGAGCGCGTCGATGGCGGACGGGGTGCGGGCGCCGTCGACGGCGGCCTCGGAGGTGTGCTGGGTCATACCGGCACTCTAGGCGCTGGCGCCCGCCCCCCCGGCTCACTGCGGGCCCGCGCCCTGACGCCACTGGCCGCGGCCGGGCCGGGCCCACAGGCCCAGGTCGCCGCGACGGCGGAGCGTGCGGTCCAGGGGACGGGGGTCGGCGGCCGCGGCGGCGAGCCGGGCGGCTTCGGCCCGGGCCGCGGCGGCCGCCTCGAGGACGGCGGCCAGCGCCGCCATCTCCTCCGGCTCCAACTCCGGGCCGCTGAGCTGCAGCGGGTCGGCCGACGACGGCGTGGCCTGCGTCGACTCGTCGTTCTCGTCCGGGGCGCCCGGACCCAGCAGGGCGCTCACAGCGGCATGTTCCCGTGCTTCTTGGCGGGGCGGGCCTCGCGCTTGTGCAGGGTGGCGCGCAGGGCGCGGATGAGCTGGCCGCGGGTGGCGTGCGGGGGCACCACGGCGTCCACGTAGCCCAGCTCGGCGGCCTGGTACGGGTTGAGCAGCTCGGCCTCGTAGTCGGCCACGATCTCGGCCCGGCGCGCGTCGACGTCGCCGCCCGCCTCCGCCGTCGCCTTCAGGTCGCGCCGGTACAAGATGTTCACGGCGCCCTGGGCGCCCATCACGCCGATCTGCGCGCTCGGCCAGGCCAGGTTCAGGTCCGCGCCGAGCTTCTTGGAGCCCATCACGATGTACGCGCCGCCGAAGGCCTTGCGCGTGATCACGGTCAGCTTCGGCACGGTGGCCTCGGCGTAGGCGTAGATCAGCTTGGCGCCGCGGCGGATGATGCCGTTGAACTCCTGGTCCGTGCCGGGCAGGAACCCGGGTACGTCCACGAGGGTGATGATCGGGATGTTGAACGCGTCGCAGAAGCGCACGAACCGCGCGGCCTTCTCCGAGGCGGCGATGTCCAGGGTGCCGGCGAACTGCATCGGCTGGTTCGCGACGACGCCCACGCTCATGCCGTCCAGGCGCGCCAGGCCGGTGATCACGTTGGGCGCGTACAGCTCCTGCAGCTGCAGCAGGTGGCCCTCGTCCACGATCGAGGCGATGACCTCGAGCATGTCGTAGGGCTGGTTCGCGGAGTCCGGGACGATCTCGTCCAGGGCCAGGTCCTCGTCCGTGGGATCCGGGTCCGCGGCCTCGAAGGTCGGGGCCTCCGCGAGGTTGTTGGAGGGCAGCAGCTCGAGCAGCTCCTGCACGTAGGCGATCGCGTCCTCCTCCGAGGAGGCCATGTAGTGGGCGGTGCCGGAGGTGGCGTTGTGCGAGCGGGCGCCGCCGAGGGTCTCCATGTCCACGTCCTCACCCGTGACGGTCTTGATCACGTCCGGGCCGGTGATGAACATGTGCGAGGTCTGGTCCACCATCACCACGACGTCCGTCAGCGCCGGAGAATAGGCCGCGCCGCCGGCGGAGGGGCCCATGATCAGCGAGATCTGCGGGATCATGCCCGAGGCCAGGACGTTGTTCCGGAAGATGTCCGCGAACTGGGCGAGGGAGGCCACGCCCTCCTGGATGCGCGCGCCGCCGCCGTCGAGGATGCCGATCACGGGGCAGCCGTTGCGCGCGGCGAACTCCTGGACCTTCACGATCTTCTGGCCGTTGCGCTCGGACAGCGAGCCGCCGAACACGGTGAAGTCCTGGGAGTAGACGGCCACCTGGCGCCCGTCCACGGTGCCGAAGCCGGACACCAGGCCGTCGCCTGCCGGGTGCTTGGCGTCCATGCCGAACGCGGTGGTGCGGTGCACGGCCAGCGCGTCCAGCTCCACGAAGGAGCCCTCGTCCAGGAGGAGGTCGATCCGCTCGCGCGCGGTGTGCTTGCCGCGAGCGTGCTGGCGCTCGACGGCGTCCGGGCCGCCGGGCGCGGCCGTCGCCTCGAGCCGCCGATGCAGGTCGGCCAGCCGGCCGGCCGTGGTGGTCAGATCGGGATCGGTCACACGTCCTCCTTGTGGTGGTCCGCCAGATGCGGAGGCTCAGTCGGCCAGTCTACGGGCCGCCGCGGACGCCCTCGGTTGGAGGAAGCCCACAAACGACGAGGACGTCGGCCCGGGCCGCCCCTCCGCGCGCCCCGGGAGCGGATCGGCCCGCCCAGCCCGCCCCCGGGAACGCCGTGTATATCTAGGGGCATGCACCCCGACGACGCCCCCACACCGGATCTGACCTGGCTGGACTCCGCCGGCTCCACGCAGGATGAGCTCCTCGCGCGGCTGGACCGCGAGGGGCACCGGCACGGTGCGGCCGTGGCCACCGCGGACCAGCGGGCCGGCCGGGGTCGGCACTCCCGGGTGTGGAGCGCCGCGCCGGGGGCGGCGCTCGCCCTGTCCGTGTACCTGCGTCCCGAGTCCGGCGGGGTGCCGGTCTCTCCGGCCCACCTGAGCTGGCTCTCGCTCGTCGCCTCCGCCACGGTCGCCGAGCGCCTCGCGGCCCGGGGCGTCCCGACGCACGTGAAGTGGCCGAACGACGTGCTCGCCACGGACGGGCGCAAGCTGTGCGGCGTGCTGGCCACGGTGGCGCTGTCCTCGGACGGCAAGGGGCCCGGCGTCGTCGTCGGGATGGGCGTGAACCTGGACCACCGCGGGGCCGCCCCGGTGGACACCGCCACGGACCTGGCGGAGTGGATCGGCGCGGACGCCGTGCCCGCGCCCCGGGACCTCGCGGTCGAGCTGCGCGACGCCGTCGTGGCGGCCGTGGACCGCTTCGCGGCGGGCGTGGCGGGACAGGCGGCGGCCGTGGACGGACGCCACCCCGCCGTGGCGGCCGTGGCGGACCGCCTCTCCACCCTGGGCCGCGCGGTGCGCGCCGAGCTGCCCGGCGGCGGCGTGCTGGAGGGCACGGCCGTGGGCCTCGGCCCCGGCGGCACCCTGCGCGTGAAGCACGTCACACCGGACCGTGGCACAATCGAGACCGAGGTCAGTGCGGGGGACGTGGCCCACCTGCGCGGAGACGTCCATCGCGGCGCATGACACACCCGTCCCGGTCAGGAGGTGACCGCCGTGCGACTCGAGCCCGGTGAGCAGGTGATGGTGCGCACCCGCACCCACCCGCGCGCGCTGCTGCGCCCGGCCGCGGTCCTCGTGGCCGTCGCGTTCCTGCTCGGCCTGGCCGTCGGCGTGCTCGCACGCCCCGACCTGCCCGGGATCGTCGCCGCGAACCGCGCCGTGCTCGAGGCGGCCGCGTGGGTGGTCGCGGCGCTCGTCCTGCTCCCCGGCACCATCCGCCCGCTGTGGCGCTGGGTCTTCCGGCGCACCGTGCTCACCGACCGCCGCATCCTCCAGGGCGCCGGCATCGGCGGCTCCGGTGCCGCCATGCCGCTCGTGTCCATCGCGGACGTGCAGCGGCGCCGCCGCGGCTCGGGTGCCGGAGACCTGCACATCCTCTTCCAGGAGCCCGCCCGCCAGGTCCACTGGCGGCTGCGCGACGTCCCCGAGGCCGCGCGCTTCGAGGAGGCCCTGGCCCACCTCACCCGCCAGGCCCGCACCGCGACCTGGCCCGCCCCCGTCCCGACAGGAGACCTCCGATGAGCCGTCCGGAGACACCGGACACCGCACCGCTGCCGATCGTCCCGCCGGCCGAGGACGAGACCGCCCGCGGCGCCCAGGAGCGGTCCGCCGAGCCCGCCGGCTGGACGAGCGCGATGCGCACGCTCGACGCCGGCCTGGTGGTGGGCCCGCGCGCCTACACCTCGCGGGAGGTGGCGCAGCGCCTCGGCGTCTCGATGGCCTCCGCCCGGAAGATCTGGCGTGCGCTGGGCTATCCGACGTCGCCGGAGGGGCACAAGGCCTTCACCGAGGCGGACATCGAGGCGTTCGAGTCCGTGCTCACGCTCGTGCGCTCGGGGACGCTGAACGAGGACACCGCCATCTCGCTGGCCCGCTCGATCGGGCAGATGACGGACCGCATGGTGGTGTGGCAGATCGAGGCGCTCGTGGAGGACAAGATCGCCTCCGAGGACCTGACGGACCCGGAGGCGCGGCGGGCCGCCGTGGACATGCTCCCGGACATGGTCGGACCGCTCGAGAAGGCCATGCGGATCGTCTACCGGCGCCAGCTCAACCGCGCCGTGCAGCGCCTGACCGTGCGCGTGGAGGCCGGGCTGGCGGCCAGCGCCCGGGGCCGCGACGGCTCCGAGTCGGACGCGCCGCTGCCGCTGGCCCGCGCCGTCGGCTTCGCGGACATGGTCTCCTACACGACGCTCTCCCGGACCATGGACGACCGGACGCTGGCCCGCATGGTGCTGCGCTTCGAGTCCCTCGCCGCGGAGACCATCTCCGCCGGCGGCGGCTGGCTCGTGAAGACCATCGGCGACGAGGTCATGTTCAACGCCGAGACCCCCGAGGCCGGTGCCGCGATCGCGCTCTCCCTGGCCGAGACCATCGCCGCGGACGAGGAGCTGCCCTCGGCGCGCGTCGCCCTGACGTGGGGACGGGTGCTCTCGCGCATGGGGGACATCTACGGGCCCACCGTGAACCTCGCCGCGCGGCTGACGTCCCTGGCCGATCCGGGTACCGTGCTCGTGGACGCCATGACCGCTGCGGCCCTGTCCCGGGACGAGCGCTTCGTGCTCGTCCCGCAGCCGCCCAGGATCGTCCGCGGGTTCGGAGAGGTCCGCCCCTCCCTGCTCATGGACGGGTCGGCCCAGACCCTGCTCGCCGACTGATCGAGGACCCCGTGGACCCCCGCCCCGAGACCCCGTCCGCGCCGCGGCCCCAGGCCGCCGGCGCCACCCACGTGGGCGTCGTCCGCAACCTGAACGAGGACGCGTGGACCCTCGTCGGGGAGCCGCTGGTGCTCGCCGCCGTGGCCGACGGCATGGGCGGGCACGAGGCCGGCGAGGTGGCCTCGGCCGCCGCGATCGAGACCCTGCGCCGCCGCGCCCCCGAGGTGCTCGCCCCGGGCACGGCCCACACGCCCCAGGAGCTCGGCCACCTGATCCACGAGGCGGACGCTGCCGTCGTCGAGGCCGGGCTGGGGCGCTCCGGCACCACCCTCACCGTGCTGGCCTGCCTGGACACGGAACGCGGTCGCTGGGCCGTGGCGAACGTCGGCGACTCCCGGGTGTACCTGCGGCCCGTCGGCTCGCCGGTGCTCCAGCAGCTCACGGTGGACCACTCGGCGGTCCAGATGCTCGTCGACGCGGGGGAGCTCACCCCCGCCGAGGCCCGCGTCCATCCCCGCCGCAACGTCATCACCCGCGCGCTCGGCTCGCGCGAGGCGCTCACGGTGGACGTGGCCGAGATCCCCCTGGCCTCCGGGGACCTCGTCCTGCTGTGCAGCGACGGCCTGACCGGCGAGCTGCTGGACGAGGAGATCCGCGCGCTGATCGACGACGCCGACACCCTCGAGGACGCCCTCGAGAAGCTCATCGGCGCCGCCCTGTGGCGCGGCGGCCGGGACAACGTCACGGCGGTGCTCGTGCGCATCCCCTGACCCGGGTGCGCCGTCCGGGACGCCGACTACGCTGGGCCGGGTGAGCACCCCCAAGGAATCCGCCGCCCAGCCCGATCCGCAGGACATCCCCGCCGCGGACCTGCGGGAGGAGTACGAGAACCTCGTGGAGCGGGTCCGCGCCGCTCGGACCGCCTACTACCAGCGGGACGCCCCGGAGATCTCGGACGCCGAGTACGACGCGCTGTACCGCCGTCTCGAGGACCTCGAGGCCCTGCACCCCGAGCTCGTGTCCAACGACTCGCCCACCCAGGAGGTCGGCGGCGAGGTCTCGGAGGCGTTCGCCCCCGTCCGGCACGGGGCCCGCATGTACTCGCTCGAGGACCTGTTCTCCGTCGAGGAGCTCGAGGTCTGGTTCCGCCGCGCGGCGCAGGCCCTGACGCAGGTGCGGCCGGGCGTGGCGCCCCGCTGGCTCGTGGAGGTGAAGATCGACGGGCTCGCCGTCGCCCTGCGCTACCGGGACGGGCGGCTCGTGCAGGCCGCCACCCGCGGCGACGGCGTCACGGGCGAGGACGTCACCGCCAACGTGCGCACCATCGGGGACATCCCGCACGAGCTCTCCGGCGAGGGCTGGCCCGCCGAGTTCGAGGTGCGCGGCGAGGTGTTCATGTCCTCCGCCGCCTTCGCCGAGCTCAACGCGCGTCGTGCCGAGGAGGGTCAGACGCCGTTCGCGAACCCGCGCAACGCCGCCGCCGGCGCCCTGCGTCAGAAGGACCCGGCCGTCACCGCGCAGCGCCCGCTGGCCATGTTCGTGCACGGCATCGGCTCGGTCGAGGCGTTCGGACTGGAGTCCCAGCACGAGGTGTACGACGCGCTCGCGGGCTGGGGCCTGCCCGTGAGCCCCTACACCCGCGTGGTGGAGGGTGCGGACGAGGAGGCGTTGGCCGCCGTCGTCGCGGTGATCGAGGAGTACGGCCGGCGCCGGCACGAGCTGATCCACGAGATCGACGGCATCGTGGTGAAGGCGGACGCGTTCGCGGACCAGCGCTACCTCGGCCACACCTCCCGCGTGCCCCGCTGGGCGGCGGCGTACAAGTACCCGCCGGAGGAGGTGCACACGCTGCTGCGGGACATCGCGGTCTCGGTGGGCCGCACCGGTCGGGTGACCCCGTTCGCGGTGTTGGAGCCGGTCACCGTGGCCGGGTCCACCGTCTCTCTGGCCACCCTGCACAACCAGGACGTGGTCAAGGCCAAGGGCGTGCTGATCGGGGACACCGTGGTGGTGCGCAAGGCCGGGGACGTGATCCCCGAGGTCGTGGGCCCCGTGCTGCCGCTGCGCGAGAAGGCGATCGAGGCGGGCCGGGAGCTGCGCGAGTTCGTCATGCCCGCGCACTGCCCCTCGTGCGGCACGCCGCTGGCCCCGGCCAAGGAGGGGGACGTGGACCTGCGCTGCCCCAACGCCCGCTCCTGCCCGGCCCAGCTGGCCGGCCGCGTCGAGCACCTGGCCAGCCGCGGCGCGTTCGACGTGGAGGCGCTCGGCGAGGAGGCCGCCCGCTGGCTCGTCCAGGGCCCCGGCGAGGACCCGGCCGAGCACGAGGGACACGTGCGGCCCGAGGGCCCGGGCCCCATCACGGCGGAGGCGCAGATCTTCGACCTCGCCTCCGGCACGCCGGAGGAGATCACGGGCCCGCGCGGCGAGGACGGACTGACGGACCTGCAGCGCTCCCTCGGCGCGGTGCGCGTGTGGCGCGAGGGCCGCACGAAGGTGGACGGCCGCATGGTGCCCTCGGGCGTGTTCACGCTCAAGCCGTACTTCTTCACCGCCGGCACCGCGAAGAGGCCGTCCGCGCCCACGGCCAACACGCTGCGCCTGTTCGACGAGCTCGAGAAGGCCAAGTCCCAGCCGCTGTGGCGCACCCTCGTGGCGCTGTCCATCCGGCACGTGGGCCCGACGGCGGCCCGCTCGCTGGCCACGGCGTTCGGCTCGATGGCGGCGCTGCGCGCGGCGGCCGAGGCCGGCGACCGGGACCGGCTGGCCGAGATCGACGGCGTCGGCCCGATCATCGCGGATGCGCTCATCGAGTGGTTCGCCGAGGACTGGCACCGGGAGATCGTGGACCGGTGGGCCGCGGCGGGCGTGGTCATGGAGGACGAGCAGGACGAGTCCACCCCGCGCACGCTCGAGGGCCTGACCGTGGTGGTCACCGGCTCGCTCGAGGGCTTCTCCCGCGACTCCGCGAAGGAGGCGATCCTCGTGCGCGGCGGCAAGGCCTCCGGGTCCGTGTCCAAGAAGACCGACTTCCTGGTGGCCGGCGAGGCCGCCGGCTCCAAGCTGGACAAGGCGCAGTCCCTCGGTGTGCCCGTGCTGGACGAGGCCGGGTTCACGGCGCTGCTGGCCGGCGGCCCGGACGCGGTGCGCCCGGCGGACACGGACGACGCCACCGACGGCGCCGCAGATGGGGAGGCCTCGGCATGAGCGCGCGCACCACGGTCCCGGGCCTGCTCGTGGTCGCCAAGGCCGCCGCGCGCGCCGGCGCGGACGTCCTGGCCCGGCGCTGGACCGGTCACCATCCGGCCGTCCCGCTGGGCATCGAGGAGATCGGCGCGGAGACGAAGTCCTCCGGCTCCGACTGGGTCACCGACTACGACCGCCGCGCCGAGCAGGCCGTCCGGGAGGTCATCGCCGGCTACCGCCCCTCGGACGAGATCACCGGCGAGGAGTACGGCGCCACCCTCCCGGCCGAGCCGTCCGGGTACCGCTGGTCCATCGACCCGCTGGACGGCACCACCAACTTCGTGCGCGGCCTGCCGCAGTTCTGCACCTCGGTGGCCGTCACCGGCCCGGTGGACGCCGAGACCGCCGATCTGCTGGGGGTGGCCGAGGGCACCGAACGCTGGCTGGCCGGCGTCGTGGCGGCACCCGCGCTGGGGCGCACCTGGTTCGCGAGCGCGGGCCGGGGCGCCTTCAGCACCGCGGACGCGACGACGGCGGGCGTGGACGTGCCCGACCGGGACGCCGCCCCCGTGCGGCTCACCGGCCCCGTGGTGGGGCGCTCGGGGCGGCTGCTCGCCACCGGCTTCGGCTACGACCCCGCTCGCCGGGCCCTGCAGGTGCGCGCGCTCGCGGCCCTGCTGCCCGCGTTCGGGGACGTGCGGCGGATCGGCTCGGCGGCGCTGGATCTGTGCATGGTCGCGGACGGCACCCTGGACGCCTACGCCGAGTTCGGCACGCAGGAGTACGACTGGGCCGCCGGCGCGCTGGTGGCCGAGGAGGCCGGCGTCGCGGTGACGCGGCCCGCCTCGACGGACGGCACGGCACATCCCGACTGGATGGTGGCCGGCGACGTGGACGCGGCCGCCCTGGCCGCCGTGACGGGGGCGAGGGCATGAGGCGGATCGTCGGAGACCCGTGGTTCTACCCGGTCCTGTTCGTGGCCGGCGGCCTGACGTTCATGATCGCGGGGACGCGCCTGCAGCAGGTCGGGATGATCGTGGCCGGGCTCGTCCTGGCCGGCTACGCGGTCACGTACCGGTGGGCGGTGCGGGTCCGCTCGCGGCCGTTCGCCGGCGCACAGGCGCACGTCGAGGGCGGCGGCGTCGTCGTGTTCTGGCGGCCGGGCTGCCCGTTCACGAAGCGCCTGATCAAGGAGCTGACGGCGCAGGAGCGGGGCCGCGCCTACTGGGTGAACATCTGGCAGGAGCCGGCGGCCGCGACGTTCCTCGAGGGGCTGCACGAGGCGCGCGACGGCCACCCCCACCAGGCCGTGCCCACCGCCTGGCTGCGTCGGCGCGACTACGTCGTGGCCACGGACGCGACCCGCGCCCGGCTGAAGGACACGCTGCGCCAGCACGCCGGAGGTGACGCATGAGCGCCCTCGTCCGCCCGCTGCGCCCCGAGGACCACGAGGCGGTCGCCGAGCTCACCCTGGCGTCCTATGTCGACGGCGGCCACATCGCCCCCGACGACGCCTACGTGAAGACCCTCATGGACGTGGCCGACCGGGCCGGCCGCGCGGAGGTGCTCGTGGCCGAGGTCGACGGCGAGGTGGCCGGGTCCGTGGTGCTCACCCCGCCCGGCTCGCCCCTGGCCGAGACCTCCGGCGACGGGGAGTACGAGTTCCGCATGCTCGCCGTGCACCCGCGGTTCCACCGCCGCGGGGTGGGCGGCGCCCTGCTGGCCGAGATCGTGGCGCGGGCCCGCGCCGAGGAGGGCGTGGACGCCGTCGTGCTGACCACCATGCCCTCCATGACCGGCGCCCACCGGATGTACGAGCGCGCCGGCTTCGTGCGCGTCCCGGAGCGGGACTGGTTCCTCGCGGACGTGGTGCCGGACCTCGACCCGGCCGACGAGACCGGCCCGTTCCTCGTCTACCGGCTCGCGCTGGACTGACCCCGGGCGGGACATCGGCACCGGGACCCCACTCGGGGCGGGAAATCCCTGTCATGCGGGCCCGGAGCGCCGCGGTGGGGTGGATTTCCCGCCTCGAAGCGGTGGCGGTGGCCGGGCAGGCCCCGGCACTAGACTCGACCCCGATGTGGCCGCCGCCGCGCCGGCGTCGTCCACCCCGCCCCGACCCGTCACACGAGGAGATCCATGCCTGAGATCACCCGGGATCAGGTGGAGCATCTGGCTCGCCTGGCCCACATCCGGATGACCGACGAGGAGCTGGACACGATGTCCGGCGACCTGGAGAAGATCCTGGAGCACGTCTCCGCGGTCCAGGACGCCGCGGGCGACGACGTGACGCCGACGTCCCACCCCATCGCGCTGGAGAACGTGTTCCGCGAGGATGTGCCCGCCGGCATGCTCACGCAGGAGGAGGCCCTCGACCAGGCGCCGGACTCCGAGGACGGCCAGTTCAAGGTCCCCGCCATCCTGGACGGAGAGTGATCACCCCATGACCGAGACGTTCGACGTGAACGCGACCCTCGGCGCCGACGAGCTCGTCCGGCTCACCGCGCTGCAGATGGCCGAGCGCCTGCGCGCCGGCACAACCACCTCCGTGGAGCTCGTCCAGGCCCACCTGGACCGCATCGCGGCCCACGACGGCGACGTGCGCGCCGACGCCGACGGCGACCGCGGCGTGCGCGCCTACCTCCACGTGAACACGGACGAGGCCCTCGCCGTCGCCGCCGAGGTGGACGCGATCCGCGCCGCCGGCGGCCCCGAGGCCGACGCCCTGCACCCGCTGGCCGGCGTGCCCGTGGCCGTGAAGGACAACATCGTCACGCGCGGCCAGCCGACCACGGCCGCCTCCCGCATGCTCGAGGGCTGGCTCAGCCCGTACGACGCCACGGTGGTGGCCCGCCTCCGCGAGGCCCGCCTGCCGATCCTCGGCAAGACCAACCTCGACGAGTTCGCCATGGGCGGTTCCACCGAGCACTCCGCGTTCGGCGTCACCCGCAACCCGTGGGACGGGGACCGCGTGCCCGGCGGCTCGGGCGGCGGGTCGGCGGCCGCCGTGGCCGCCTTCCTGGCCCCCTTCGCCCTCGGCTCGGACACCGGCGGCTCCGTGCGCGAGCCCGCCGCGTTCACCGGCACGGTCGGCGTGAAGCCCACCTACGGCGCGGTCTCCCGCTACGGCCTGATCGCGATGGCCTCCTCGCTGGACCAGATCGGCCCCGCCGCCCGCACCGTGGCCGACGCCGCGGCGCTGCAGCAGGTCATCGGCGGCCACGACCCGCAGGACTCCACGTCCCTGGCCGACGCGCCGGCGGACCTGACCGCCGCGGCCCGCGGCCGCGACCTGGCGGGGCTGCGCGTCGGCGTCGTGACGGACCTGCCGGCGGAGGCGTTCCACCCGGGCATCCGGGCCGGCTTCGACGAGCACGTCGCCGCCCTGCGGGAGGCCGGCGCGGAGATCGTGGAGGTCTCGTGCCCCAGCTTCGACGCCGCCCTCGGCGCGTACTACCTGATCATGCCCTCGGAGGCCTCCTCCAACCTGGCCCGCTTCGACGGCGTCCGCTACGGCCACCGCGTGGTGCCCGACGGCGGCGGCACGATCGAGCAGGTCATGGGCGCCACCCGCGCCGCCGGCTTTGGCGCCGAGGTCAAGCGCCGCATCATCCTGGGCACCTACGCGCTGTCCGCCGGCTACTACGACGCCTACTACGGCTCCGCGCAGAAGGTCCGCACGCTCGTGCAGGAGGACTTCGCCCGCGCCTTCGAGCAGGTGGACGTCATCCTCACGCCCACCGCGCCGACCCCGGCGTTCGAGCTGGGCGCCAAGACGGACGACCCGATGACCATGTACGTCAACGACCTGGCCACCATCCCGGCCAACCTCGCCGGCATCCCGGGCATGTCCGTGCCGGGCGGCGTCGTCGACGGGCTGCCCTACGGCCTGCAGCTGATGGCCCCGGCGCGCGAGGACGCCCGCCTGTACGAGGCCGGCGCCGCGCTCGAGCGCCTCGTGTCCCAGCGCCGGGGTGGGCCGGTGTGGGCCGAGGCCCCCGAGCTGGAGAAGGGCGCGCAGCGCGCCACCACCGCGACCACGGCAGGAGGCCGGGCATGAGCCACGCAGAGCAGACCATGGACTTCGCGGAGGCGATGGAGCGCTTCGACCCGGTGCTGGGCTTTGAGGTGCACGTGGAGCTGAACACGGCCACGAAGATCTTCTCCTCGGCGCCCAACGCGTTCGGCGACGAGCCGAACACCAACGTGACCCCGCTCGACCTCGGCCTGCCCGGCACCCTGCCGGTGCTCAACCGCGAGGTCGTGGAGTACGCGATCCGCCTGGGCGTGGCCCTGGACGCGCAGGTCGCCGAGACCTGCCGGTTCGCGCGGAAGAACTACTTCTACCCGGACACGCCGAAGAACTTCCAGACCTCCCAGTACGACGAGCCGATCGTCTTCGACGGCCACCTGGACGTCGAGTTGGAGGACGGTGAGGTCTTCCGCGTGGAGATCGAGCGCGCGCACCTCGAGGACGACGCCGGCAAGCTCACCCACGTGGGCGGCTCCGGACGGATCCAGGGCGCCTCCGCGTCTCTCGTCGACTACAACCGTGCGGGCGTGCCGCTCATCGAGATCGTCACCAAGCCGATCGTCGGCGCCGGCGCGCGGGCTCCCGAGCTGGCCCGCGCCTACGTCACCGCGATCCGGGACATCGTGCAGGCCATCGACATCTCCGACGCGCGGATGGAGCGCGGCAACGTCCGCTGCGACGCGAACGTCTCGCTGATGCCCAAGGGCGCCACCGAGTTCGGCACCCGCACCGAGACGAAGAACGTGAACTCCACGCGCGCCGTGCAGCACGCGGTCACCCACGAGATCCAGCGGCAGGCCGCGGTGCTCGCCGCGGGCGGCACCGTGACGCAGGAGACTCGCCACTGGCACGAGGACACCCGCAGCACCACCTCGGGCCGCCCGAAGTCGGACGCGGACGACTACCGGTACTTCCCCGAGCCGGACCTCGTGCCCGTGCACGTGGACGCCGCGTGGGTCGAGCGTGTGCGCGCGGCCATGCCGGAGCTTCCGGCCGTGCGGAACAAGCGGCTCAAGGCCGAGTGGGGCTTCTCGGACGAGGAGTTCCGCGACGTCGTCAACGCCGGCGTGCTGGACGAGATCGTCGCGACCGTGGAGGCCGGCGCCTCCGCGGCGGCCGCCCGCAAGTGGTGGATGGGCGAGATCGCCCGTCTGGCGAACGTCCGTGAGGTCGCCGTCGCCGAGCTGGGGATCACCCCGGCGCACGTGGTGGAGGTCGAGGAGCTGATCGCCGCCAAGACGATCAACGACAAGATCGCCAAGCAGGTGCTCGGTCTGGTGGCCGACGGCGAGGGCGCCCCGAAGGATGTCGTCTCGGCGAAGGGCCTGGCCGTGGTGTCTGACGACGGCGCGCTCACGGAGGCCGTCGACGCCGCGATCGCCGCCAACCCGGACGTGGCCGAGAAGATCAAGGGCGGCAAGATGGCCGCCGTCGGCGCCCTGATCGGCCCGGTCATGAAGGCCACCCGCGGGCAGGCCGATGCCGGCCGCGTCCGCGAGATCGTCCTGGAGCGCCTGGGCGTGTCCTGACGTCCGCGCGGGCCCTCAGCTGTCCAGGGCGGTGAGGGCCCGCGCCACGCGGGGCAGGGTCTTGCGCAGCAGGCGCCGCCAGGACCCCGCGGTCAGCCCGCCGACGATCGCGTCCCGGGCCGCCGCGTCGTCGAGCGTCTCCAGGGCCATCGCCCCGAGCCACACGCGGGCCCGGCGGGCCTCGGCCGCGTCCCGGGCCAGGTCGGGCACCTTCTCCTCGCCGTGCCACAGCGCCAGGTAGGCGACGTTGAGGGCGGGGTCCCACGCGCACGCGAGGTCCCAGTCCAGCACCCCGGCCAGCGCCCAGCGCAGCGGGGCGCGCGGGTCCTCGTCCTCGGGCACGGCGCGCCAGCGCATGTTGTGCCCGGCCAGGTCGCCGTGCACGAGCGACGGCGGCACGGGCGGGGCGGCGGTCCACGTCGTCACCGCGTCCGCGAGGGCTGCCACCGCGTCCGGCCACGCCTCGGCGCCCAGCCGCGCGTCGACGTCGTGCCCCTCCCACGCGCCCAGGCGCGCGGCGACCGCCCCCGGCAGCGCCGCGACGTGCCGGGCGCGCTCCGGCGTCCACGGGCCGCGGAAGGCGAACGGGCGGCCGAGGTGCGGGGCGATCCGCGGGTCGGTGACGTCCACGGCGGCGAGGTCGTCGAGGACGCCGCGCAGCACGGCCGGATCGCCCTCGTGCGGCGGGTGCGGTCCGCCCGGGAGGAAGCGCTGCAGCACCGCGGCGCCCGGGCCCGCGGGGACGGGGTCCGAGAGGGCGACCGGCACGGTCCACGGCACGCGGCGCTCGGCCAGGGCCGCGGCGAGCCCGTCGAGGAGGGCCAGGCGCCGGGGCAGGTGCGCCGCGGGGTCCCGCTCGGGCGCCCAGCGCGCGGCGGGGGCGGCGCCGACCTCGTGGGCCCGCGTCATCCGGAGGACGCCGACGTCCTCGAGCACGAGCACGCGGTGGAACTGCCCGCCCTCCTCCACGGACGCCGCGGCCCAGTCGGCTGTGCGGAGCCGGCGGGCGAGGGCGGGGTCGAGGCCGGGGCGGAGGTGCTGCAGGGCGCGGTGGACCAGCTCGAGCTCGCTGGGGGCAGGCGGGGAGACCACACGACCACGCTAACCCGCCCTCCGCCGTCCCGGACTTTCGAACGTGATATCGGGGGAATGGGGACTTTCGAACGGGAGAGAGGCCCCACCTCACGTTCGAAAGCGCCCGGGGGAGAGGGGGCGGGCGGATACTGGGGGGCATGCCCGCCACCCCGCGCACGTCCCGCTCCCAGGCCGGCCCGGCCGTCCGACCCGCCCCCGCGCTGCCCGCCCCCTCGGCGCGCACGGTGCGGTGGGAGATCGCGATCGTCCTCGGCCTCTCTCTGGGGAAGTCGGCGGTCTACGCGATCGTCCAGCTCATCGACAAGGCCACCCAGGCCCCGCTCGGCGAGCAGACCACCGTCCTCAACCCGGCCCTGGCCGACCGCTGGGCCTTCGACCTGACCTATCAGCTGCTCGGCATCGGGTTCGCGCTGGTGCCGGTGGCCCTCGTGCTGCACCTGATGCACCTGCGCGGCCGGAACCCGTTCCGGGTGCTCGGCCTCGACCTGCGCCGCCCCGGCCGCGACCTGGCATGGGGCCTGGGCCTGTTCGTGGCCATCGGGTTGGGCACGCTCGGCGTCTACGCCGCCGGCCGGGCCCTGGGCCTCACGACGGCGATCGTCGGCTCGGCGCTCGGCGAGAGCTGGTACCAGGTGCCGGTCCTGCTGCTCTCCGCGCTGCGGCACGGACTGCTGGAGGAGGTCATCGTGGGCGCCTGGCTCGTCGACCGCCTCGGGTATCTGCAGCGGCTGCGCGCCGCGGGCCTGGCACGCGATCCGGCGCCGGCCGTGCCGTCGTCGTGGGCGAGCGCCGAGGGGCTGTTCCTGCCGACCCGCGTGGCCGTCGTCGTGCTCGCCCTCGCGCTGCTGCGCGGGGCGTACCACCTGTACCAGGGGATCGGGCCGGGCGTGGGCAACGCCCTGATGGGTGTGGTGTTCGCGCTCGTGTTCCTGCGGGTGCGCCGGGTGATGCCGCTGGTCATCGCGCACACGCTGCTGGACGCCGTCGGGTTCGTCGGCTACCCGCTGCTGGCGCGGGCGGGGCTGCTCGGCTGAGCGGCCCCGCCCCCGCGCTCAGAGCGTGATCTCACCCTTCGGGGTGCGGAAGGTGACCGAGACGATCCCCGGGGTGCCGGAGGGCGCGACGTACTCGATGTTCACGTCCTGGACCTGGCCGTCCTCGTCCTCGCCGCCCAGCCACTCGGCGAGGCGCTCGGGGGAGCCGGCGATGTTCAGGTGCTCGATGGTGGCCTGCGGCTCGGCCGCCTGCGAGGGGTGCATGTCCTCCTGACCGTCGGCCCAGCGCAGGATGTACGGCAGCTGCGGGTCCGCGAGGGTGCCCTTGATGCCGATCTGCCGCCAGGACAGCTCGCGGCCGTCCGGGAAGCGACGGTTGCCGGGGACGGCCTCGCGGCCGAGGCGGCGCTCGAACCGGCCGATGTCCGGGGTGGCCACGGCCCAGCTCATCCAGCCCCCGCCCTGCTCGGTGCGGGCGCGCACGAGCTGGCCGAACGGCGCACTGAGGGAGGCCGGGTGGTCCAGGGCCTCGACGACCTCCAGATACTGCCCCTCCGTCATGGGGAAGAGCGCGTTCTGGGTGCCGAAACGTGGGTGGACACCGCCCTTGATCCGCTCGATGCCCAGCGTCTCGGCGATGCGGGCGACCGTGGCGTCCAGGCCCTCGGGGCCGGCGGCGTAGGACACGTGGTCCATGCGACAGGTGTGCACTGCGCTGTTCCTCTCCGTTCCCGGGCTGCCCCGGGGGTTGACCTGGTGCGAGTCGCGGGGCGTCGAGCCCTTGACGGGTCGGGCGCCCCGTGCGGAGAGCGTATCCGCGTGTGACACGCGTGACGAAATCGTGGCGGGGCGGCGGGCTACACTCGGAGGCACGGTCACGAGAGTCAGCAACAGGCCCCGGCATGCTGACCGGCAACCCTCCTTCCGCGGTGGGGTGCCCCGGGTGACGACCAGGCCGGCCCCACAACGGACGCCGGCAAGCGCGGGCCGATCCCACGGCCCCTCTCGACGGCGCCGGGTCATCTCCGGCACCTCGACGACGCCGGTTCCCGGATCGGCACGTCGGCCGGCGGGCGGGGCGGCCGGGTCCGGCCCCTGAACCCCTCAGGAGGGTCCGCCATGACCGACCAGACCACCCCGACCCCCGACGCCTGGGGCTTCTCCACCGCGCAGGTCCACGCGGGCGTCGCCGTCGGCCAGCACGCCTTCGGTGCGACCGCCCTGCCGATCTTCCAGACCACCTCGTACGACTTCCCGTCCGCCCAGGTGGCCGCGGACCGGTTCGCGCTCAAGGACCTCGACCCGCTCTACACCCGCATCGGCAACCCGACGCAGGGCCCGGTGGAGGAGAAGATCGCCGCGCTCGAGGGCGGTGTGGGCGCGCTGCTGCTGGCCTCCGGTCAGGCGGCGACGACGTTCGCGATCCTCAACCTCGCCGGCGCCGGCGACCACGTGGTCGCCTCGGCCAGCCTCTACGGCGGCACGCAGAACCTGTTCAAGCACACCCTCGCCAAGGTCGGCGTCGAGACGACGTTCGTGACCGACCCGGACGACCTCGAGTCCTGGCGCGCCGCCGTCCGGCCGAACACCACGGCGTTCTTCGGCGAGACCCTCGGCAACCCGCGCGGGGACGTCCTGGACGTGCGCGCCGTCGCCGACGCCGCCCACGAGGCCGGGGTGCCGCTGATCGTGGACAACACGCTGGCCACCCCGTACCTGCTGCGGCCGATCGAACACGGCGCCGACGTCGTCACCCACTCCGCCACGAAGTACCTCGGCGGGCACGCCGCGGCCATCGCGGGCGTGATCGTCGACGCCGGCACGTTCGACTACGCGCAGCACGCCGAGCGGTACCCCGGCTTCAACGAGCCGGACGAGTCCTACCACGGCCTCGTCTACGCGCGGGACCTCGGGGTGGGCTCGCCGCTCGGCGCCAACCTGGCCTTCATCCTCAAGGCGCGCGTGCAGCTGCTGCGCGACTACGGCTCGGCCATCTCCCCGTTCAACGCGTTCCTGGTGAACCTCGGCCTGGAGACCCTGTCCCTGCGCATGGAGCGGCAGGTGGCCAACGCGGCCGCGGTGGCGCGCTGGCTGGAGGGTCGCGACGACGTCGAGCGCGTGGTCTACGCCGGCCTGGAGTCCAGCCCGTGGCACGAGCGGGCCCAGCGCTACCTGCCGAAGGGCGCGGGCGCGTTCGTCTCCTTCGAGATCGCGGGCGGCCGAGAGGCCGGGGCCGCGTTCGTGGACGGGCTCACCCTGCACCACCACGTGGCCAACATCGGCGACGTCCGCTCGCTCGTGGTGCACCCGGCCTCGACCACCCACTCCCAGCTCACCGACGACGAGCAGCGCGCCGCCGGCGTCACCCCCGGCCTGGTGCGGCTCTCGCTCGGCGTGGAGGACATCGAGGACATCCTCGCCGACCTCGAGCGCGGCTTCGCGGCCGCCGCTCGCCGCGGCGACGACGACGCGGGGGAGCGGGCATGACCGCCGTCGCCACGCGTCCGTCGCGCACCGCGCTGCCCCGCGGCGGCCGCCACCGTCTGCGGGTCGGCGAGCTGCGCACCGAGACCGGCGGGCTGCTGCCCGACGTCGAGCTGACCTACGAGACCTGGGGCACCCTCGCCGCCGACGGCTCCAACGCCGTGCTCGTGCTGCACGCCCTCACCGGCGACGCGCACGTGGCCGCGCACGAGGAGGACCCGACGCCGGGCTGGTGGGACGCCCTCGTCGGCCCGGGCCGCGCCGTGGACACGGACCGGTGGTTCGTGGTCGCCCCCGCCATGATCGGCGGCTGCCACGGCTCCACCGGGCCCTCGACGCCGGCCCCCGACGGGCGGCCCTGGGGCTCCCGGTTCCCGTTCCTCACGCTGCGGGACGCGGTCGAGGCCGAGCGGCGCCTGGCCGACCACCTCGGGATCGGCGCCTGGCGTGCCGTGATCGGCGGATCGATGGGCGGGGCCCGCGCCCTCGAGTGGGCTGCGACCCACCCCGCGCGCGTCGCCGGGGTGGGTGTGCTGGCCGCCACCGCGGCCTCCTCCGCCGACCAGATCGCGTGGGGGCAGGCGCAGACGGCGGCCATCCGCCTCGACCCGGACTTCCAGGGCGGCGACTACTACCCCGGCCCCGGCCCCGTGGCCGGCCTGGGCATCGCCCGGCGCATCGCCCACACCACCTACCGCACGGCGGGCGAGCTCGGCCAGCGGTTCGGCCGGGAACCGCAGGGCGTCGAGGACCCGTTCGGCGCCGTCGTCGGGGTGCCGGGCGGGCGCGGGCGCTACGCCGTGGAGTCCTACCTGGACCACCAGGCGGCCAAGCTCGCCGACCGGTTCGACGCGAACTCCTACCTCGTGGTCACCGAGGCCCTCATGGGCCACGACGTCGGGCGCGGGCGCGGCGGCGTGGCGGCGGCGCTCGCGGACTACCGGGGCCGGGCGTTCGTGGCCGCCGTCGACTCGGACCGGCTCTACCTGCCGGCCGAGTCCGAGGCGCTCGCGGCGGCGCTGCCCGCGCGGCCGCCGGTGCACACGATCGCCTCGCCCATCGGCCACGACGGCTTCCTCACCGAGTACGGGCAGGTGGCCGACACGCTCAAGCGCACCCTCGCCCTCTGAACTTTCGTTCGGGAAACGGCGGCGTGTCGCGGCACTTTCGTTCGAGAAACGGCCACCGGTTCCCGCCGGCCGGGCTCAGGGCTCGACGACGTCCAGCGGCTCGGTGTGGTCCGAGCCCTGCGGCATCGGCGCGCCGAAGAGCGGCTCGGGGACGGGGCGCTTGGCCGTGACGCCGTCGCCGGAGGAGACGCCGCGGAGGCGGCGGACCACCCACGGCGCCAGGTGCGTGCGCACCCATGCGGCGTCCGACGCGCGGGCCGCGCGCCACGTGCGCGGCGCCGGCGGGGAGAGGCGCAGGTGCTCGAGGCCGTGCTCCACGCCGAGGGTGTCCAGCACCATCGCGGCGATCGTGTGGTGGCCGAGCGCAGAGAAGTGCAGGCGGTCCTCGGCCCACATCTCCCGCCGGGCGAGGTCCTTGAGCGACCACATGTCCGGCACCAGCGCGTCGTGCCGCAGCGCGATGGTGCGCACGTTCTCGTTGTAGATCGCCACGGTGCCGCGGATGCGGCCGATGACGGGCGTGCCCTTCACGTCGGTCGCGTTGAACAGCAGCACGGTGGCGCCGTCGGAGGCCAGACGCTCGACGACGGCGTCCAACCGGACCGCGATCTCGTCCGGGTCCGCGCCGCGCAGGATGTCGTTGCCGCCCGCGCAGACGCTGATGAGGTCCGGCCGCAGGGCGAGCGCCGGCTCCACCTGGTCCTCGGCGATCTGGTCCAGCAGCTTCCCGCGGACCGCCAGGTTGGCGTAGGCCAGGTCCTCGCCGGGCGGCGTCAGGCGGGAGAGCTCCTCGGCCAGGCGGTCGGCCCAGCCGCGGTGGTAGCCGGGACGGTCCGGGTCCGGGTCGCCGATGCCCTCGGAGAACGAGTCCCCGATGGCGACGTAGCGGCGCCACGGATGGGCGGCGGGGTCGTCGACCGGGGTCGCGTCGGAGGCGTGCGGAGGCTGGGAGGAGGATGGGTTACCCACGGGTAGGATTCTGCCCGCGTCGCGCGGGAGGGGTCAACCTCCGGGAGGGGCCGACCGTGCCGCTCGCTAGGCTGGCGAACGTGAACGCGAACCCCACCCCCGCCGTCGAGCCCGTCGTCCGCTGGTCCCGCCCCGAGGGCGAGCGCACCGAGGACCTGCTGATCGTCCTGCACGGCTACGGCGCGAACGAGGACGACCTGTTCGGCCTCGTCCCGCACCTGCCCGAGCACGTCACGGTGGCCGCCGTGCGCGCGCCCCTGCCCCTGCAGCCGGGCTCCCACGCCTGGTTCCCGCTCTCCCAGGACCCGGTCACGGGCGAGCTGGGCTCCACCGCCGAGCCGGTCCGCGAGGCCGTCGAGGCCCTGCACGCCTGGGTGCAGGCCGTGCGCGGGGACTTCCGCACCGTCTCCCTGCTCGGCTTCTCGCAGGGTATGGCGATGGCCACGTCGCTGCTGCGCCTGGACCCGGAGGCCTACGCGTGCACCGTGGCGCTGTCCGGCTTCGTGGTGGACCCGGAGCTCGCCGAGCCGCGGCTGCGCGAGCTGTTCACCCGCGACGACGACGTCGCCCGCGTGCGACCGAAGGTCTTCTGGGGCCGCGGCCAGGAGGACCCGATCATCTCCGAGCCCCGGGTCGAGGAGACCCATGCCTGGCTGAACGCCCACGTGGACCTCATGAAGATCGTCTACGCCGGGCTCGGTCACGCGATCAACGAGCAGGAGCTGGGCCACGTGAAGGAGTACCTCGCCCACATGGTGCCGCCCCGCGGCTGACGCACCGGGCCTGCTCGACGACGGCGCCGCGGCCGCCCGCCGCGGCGTCGGCTCAGGCCTGCTCGGCCTGGACGACGAACGCCTCGCCGGCGAACTCGACGACGTCCCCGTCGTGCAGCTGGGCGCCACGGCGCGTCTCCACCGCGCCGTTGACGGTGACGAGCCCGTCGGTGACGACGTCGCGGGCCATGGCCCCGTCCTCCACGAGGGAGGCGAGCTTGAGCGCCTGGCCGAGGCGGATGGACTCGTCACGGATGGGCAGGGGCTGGGCGTCGGGTGCGTTCGTCTCGGTCATGGTGTCCATCATGGCCGGTAGGCTGGACGGGATCGACCGGCGCGCCGCGCCGGAACGGGCCCGCCGCGTCGAAGGCGGCCGGGTGCCGTCGTCGTCGTGATCCCCTCCCGCCCCGCCGATGAGTACGGAAGTGATGCCCCCATGGCTGCCAAGTCCCCGCTGGACAACGTCATCAACCTGGCCAAGCGCCGAGGCTTCGTGTTCCAGGCCGGTGAGATCTACGGCGGTTCGCGCTCCGCGTGGGACTACGGGCCCCTGGGTGTGGAGCTGAAGGAGAACATCAAGGCCGAGTGGTGGAAGACCTTCGTGCGCTCCCGTGAGGACATGGTGGGCCTGGACTCCTCCATCATCCTGCCGCGCGCGGTGTGGGAGGCCTCCGGCCACGTCGAGACCTTCACCGACCCGCTCGTGGAGTGCACCCAGTGCCACAGGCGCCACCGCCAGGACCACCTGCTCGAGGCGTTCGAGGCCAAGAAGGGCCGGCCGGCCGAGGGCATGGCCGAGATCGTGTGCCCGGACTGCGGCACCCAGGGCGCCTGGACCGAGCCGCAGCTGTTCTCGGGCCTGGTCAAGACCTACCTCGGCCCCGTGGACAACGAGGAGGGCCTGCACTACATGCGCCCGGAGACGGCGCAGGGCATCTTCGTGAACTTCCTCAACGTGCTGGGCGCGGCCCGGAAGAAGCCGCCGTTCGGCATCGGCCAGATCGGCAAGGCGTTCCGCAACGAGATCACCCCGGGCAACTTCATCTTCCGCACCCGCGAGTTCGAGCAGATGGAGATCGAGTACTTCGTGCCGCCGGCCGAGGCGAAGCAGCACTTCGACCGCTGGGTCGAGGACTGCTGGGACTGGTTCATCGACCTCGGCATCGACCCCGCGCACCTGCGGAAGTTCGACGTCCCCGCAGACGAGCGGGCGCACTACTCCGACGCCACGATCGACCTCGAGTACGACTTCGGGTTCACCGGCGGCGACGGCTGGGGCGAGCTGATGGGCATCGCGAACCGCACCGACTACGACCTCGGGCGGCACACCGAGCACTCGGGCACCAAGATGCAGTACTTCGACCAGGCCAACGACGTGCACTACACCCCCTACGTGATCGAGCCGTCCTTCGGCCTGACCCGCTCCATGATGGCGTTCCTCGTGGACGCCTATGCCGAGGACGAGGCCCCGAACGCCAAGGGCGGCGTGGACGTGCGCACCGTGCTCAAGCTGGACCCGCGCCTGGCCCCGGTCAAGGCCGCCGTGCTCCCGCTGTCGAAGAAGCCCGAGCTGCAGGAGCCCTCCCAGGCTTTGGCCGCCGAGCTGCGCGGCCTGTGGAACATCGAGACGGACGACTCCGGCGCGATCGGCCGCCGCTACCGCCGCCAGGACGAGATCGGCACCCCGTTCTGCATCACCGTGGACTTCGACACCCTCGAGGACCAGGCCGTCACCATCCGCGAGCGGGACACCATGTCCCAGGAGCGCGTGGCGCTGTCCCAGGTGAAGTCCTACCTGATCGAGCGCCTGGTCAAGTGAGCGCCGAGCACAGCACGGACCTGCCCGCAGGCGTGACCCTGCGCCCCTGGGCCGAGGGCGACGACCTGGCCCTGCTCGAGGTGTGGGGCGACCCTGCCGACGTCCAGCAGCACCAGGACCGCGCGATGCTCGCCCCGGACGCGGACACGCCGTGGCGGCGCACGCTCGTGGCCGAGGACGACGGCGTGCCGGTCGGCGCCGGGACCGTCGTCGCGCAGTCCCTGCACCCCCGCCGGCTGTGGCTCTACCTCGAGGTGGCGCCCACGGCCCGCCGCCGGGGCGTCGGCTCGGCCCTGCTGGGCGCGCTGCGCTCGGCGGTGGCGCAGGCCCACGCCGCGGGCGAGGTCACGACGACGGCGCTCAAGACGCGCTTCGCCGTCGCCTCCCGCGTGCCCGTGGTGACGGACGGCGACGCGGACGGCGCGGCGGACACCGCCGAGGAGACCGGGGGCGCGCACGCCGCGCAGGTGGCCGGGACCGAGGCGTTCCTCGTGGCCGCCGGGTTCACCCCGGTCCAGCGCTCGCGGCGGATCGCGGTGGCGCCGGGCTCGATCGCCCTGCCGCCGCTGCGGGACGAGGAGCACCCCGAGGGCGCGGTCCTCGAGGACGCCGCCACCGGGTCGGTCGAGCTGACCCGCGCGGTGGCCGCGTTCTACGACGCCGTCCACGGCTGGGACCCCTCGGAGATGTCCGTGGGAGCCGCCCAGCAGTTGATCCTGGGCCCGCAGACGGGGGCGGCGGGCGCCGTCGTGCTCCGCGATGCGCCGAAGGAGGAGGGCGGTGAGATCCGCGCGTTCGCCGTGTCCTACACGGCCGAGCGCCAGGACGCGCCGGCAGACGTGTTCCTCGGCTGGGACCCGCGGCTGCCGCTCGAGGAGGCGCAGCTGGCCAGCGGCCAGCTGCTGGCCATGCTCGTGGCGCAGCACCCCGTGCAGGTCGAGGTGGACGAGGCCATGACGGCGCTCGAGCCGATCCTCGACGGCCTGATCGGAGCGAAGGCGGCGCTGACCCTCGTGGACACCCGCATCTGGGCAACGGACCGGGTGTGAGCGGCGGTCCGCCGGTGGCGGAGGACCCGGCCGGGCGCGGGATGGCCGACGATCTCACCTGAGTGTGCTCCGGTTCACATGTGATAGCTTGCCGGTCATCGCAGGTGACGCCCTGTGCCAGGCTGACCAAGGAGATCCCCCGTGACGCACCACGTCCACCCCTCCGATCCGCTGCCCCTCTCGGCCGACGCGCTGCCACGGCTCGCCCTGGCGACTCCTGCCTACCACCGGGACGCCGTCCGGGTCGGCATCGTCCACATCGGCGTGGGCGGCTTCCACCGGGCCCACATGGCGATGTACCTGGACACGCTGATGAACCAGGGCAGGGCGATGGACTGGGGCATCTGCGGCCTCGGGGTCCTGCCGGGGGATGCGCGCATGCGGGACGCCCTGGCGGGGCAGGACCATCTCTACACGCTCGCGGTGAAGAACCCGGACGGGACGGTGGACTCCCGGGTGATCGGCTCGATCGTGGACATGCTCCACGCTCCCGACGACCCGGACGCGGCCGTCGAGCGCATGGCGGACCCGGCGGTGCGGATCGTCTCCCTGACCATCACCGAGGGCGGCTACAACGTCAACCAGGTCACCGGGGCGTTCGACCCCGACCGTCCGGACGTGGCCCAGGACCTCGCCTCCGCCGCGGCCGCCGCCCGCGGGGAGCAGGCGCCCGGCCCGACCTCCGTGTTCGGCCTGGCCGTGGAGGCGCTGGCCCGCCGCCGAGCCCGCGGGCACGCCCCCTTCACCGTGATGTCCTGCGACAACATCCAGGGCAACGGCGACGTCGCCCGCCGGCAGTTCAGCGCCTTCGCCCGCCTGCGGGACGAGGACCTGGCCGCGTGGATCGAGGCGGAGGTCCCGTTCCCGAACAGCATGGTGGACCGCATCACCCCCGTCACCGTGGACGCGGACCGGGAGCGTCTCGCGCAGCAGGAGGGACTCGCGGACGCCTGGCCCGTGGTCTGCGAGCCCTACACGCAGTGGGTGCTGGAGGACCGGTTCGTGGGCGGGGCCGACGGGCGGCCCCCGTTCGAGGAGGTCGGCGTCCAGCTGGTGGACGACGTGGAGCCGTACGAGCTGATGAAGCTGCGCCTGCTCAACGCCAGCCACCAGGCCCTGTGCTACCCCGGGTACCTGGACGGGATGCGCTTCGCCCACGAGGTGTGCTCGGACCCCCTGTTCGTGGAGTACCTGCGCGCCTACATGGACCGCGAGGCCACCCCCACCCTCCGCCCGGTGCCCGGGATCGACCTCGGGGACTACAAGGCGACCCTCATCGAGCGGTTCGCCAACCCGTGCGTGCGGGACACCCTCGCCCGCCTGTGCGCCGAGTCCTCCGACCGCATCCCCACGTGGCTCGTGCCGGTCATCCGCGAGAACCTGGAGGCCGGCCGCCCCGTCGGCCTCTCCGCCGCGATCGTCGCCTCGTGGGCCCGCTACGCCGAGGGCGTGGACGAGGCCGGCGCCCCCATCGACGTCGTGGACCAGCGGCGTGAGGCCGTCATGGCGGCCGCCGCCGCCCAGCGCGACGGCGACCCGCTGGCCTTCCTCCGTCAGGAGGACCTCTTCGGGGACCTGGCCGAGCGCCCCGCGTTCACCGAGCCCTACCTGCGGGCCCTGACGTCCTTCCAGGAGCGGGGCGCCCGGGCGACCCTCGAGGCGCTGCTCAGCGGCCTGCGGGGCTGACGGCCTCCTGCCGCAGGGCGCGGTAGCGCTCGCGGTGGGCCCGGATGCCAGCGTCGCCCGTGACGGGCAGCTCCGCCACGAGGCGGCGCGGCCATGCGGGGGCCTCGCCCGCGGCTGCCCACAGGGCCTGATGGGCGGCCCCGAGGGCCACGTACTCGCGGATCTCGGGGATCTGCACGGGGGTCCCCAGCGTGTCCGGGAGGACGGCCCGCAGGGCGTCGGACTGCGCGCCGCCGCCGATCGCCAGGACACGCTCCACCGGGGCGCCGGCGCCGCGGAGGACCTCGAGGCAGTCGGCCAGGGAGTTCGCCACGGACAGCACCGCGGCGCGGGCCAGGTTCTCCGGCGTGAAGGAGGCGCGCGTGATGCCGTGCAGGCGCCCGGTGGCATCGGGCAGGTTCGGCGTCCGCTCGCCGTCGAGGTAGGGGAGCATGGTCAGCCCGGCCGCGTCCGAGGGGCCGGCCAGGCCCAGCCGGGTGAACTCCGCCAGGTCCACGCCCAGCAGGTCGGCCGTGGTGGTCATGACCCGGGCCGCGTTGAGGGTGCACAGCAGCGGCAGGTAGTGCCCGGTGGCGTCGGCGAACCCGGACACGAGGCCCGTCGGGTCCGACACCGCGTGGGGGGAGCGGGAGAACACGGTCCCGGAGGTGCCCACGGACACCACCACGTCGCCTGGGGCCAGACCCAGGCCGAGCGCCGCCCCGGCGTTGTCGCCCGAGCCCGCGGAGACGGGAATGCGCCGGTCTGGGGCGCCGGCCCACTCCGAGTGCAGGTGACCGGCGACGGCGTCGGGTGCCAGCACCTCGGGCAGCGCGGGCACCGCCCCGAAGTACCGCTGCAGCAGGTCCGGGCGGTAGGCGCCGGTCTGGGCGCTGAAGTAGCCGGTGCCGGAGGCGTCGGAGGCGTCCGTGACGAACGCGCCGGTCAGCTGCAGGACCAGCCAGTCGTGGGGGAGCATCACCCGGTGCACGCGCTCGGCGGCCTCGGGACGGTGCCGACGCAGCCACGCGAGCTTGGTCAGGGTGATCGCCGGCACCGGCACCAGCCCGACGGCGTCGAGCCAGGCCGGGGTCCCGAGGTCGCCGTACAGGGAGGCGGCCTCCTCGGCGCTGCGGACGTCGTTCCACAGGAGGGCCTCGTGCACGGGCTCACCGGAGGCGTCGAGGGCCACCAGTCCGTGCTGCTGGGCCGAGATCCCGACGCCGAGCACGTCCGGGCGCTCGGCCACGCCGGCCTTCGCCCACGCGCTGCGCAGCGCCTCGAGCCACCGGCGAGGATCCACCGCAGTGCCGTCCGGGTGCGGCGCGCTGGCGGAGGTGAGCACCTGCCCCGTGGCGGCGTCCACCACCACGACCTTGCAGGACTGGGTGGACGAGTCCACGCCCACCACCACGCCGTGGGGGGTCGTCGGGCGGCTGTCGGGAGTCATCGTGCGTCCTCCGTCGGGTGTCGGTGGTCGGCCATGAGGGCCTCGTGAAGGTCGGCGTCGCAGACGAGGGTGTCGACGAGACCGGCGCGGACGGCGGCGCGCACCGCGGGGGCGCGGTCCCCGCCCCGGGCGAGCGCCACGGTGTGGCGCGCCGCCGCCATGTGTTCCAGGTCGGCGGCCACGATCAGGTCCTCCACCGGCGTGGACAGCCGGGTGCCGTCCGCCGCCAGCAGGTGCCCCGAGATCTCGGCCACGGCCCCGGCCGCGACGGCGAGGCGGCGCGTGGGCTCGGGCACCCGGTCCCACACGGTGGAGCCGCCGGGAGCCCATCGGCCGATCGCGATCACGGCCACGTCCAGGGAGCGGGCGCGGTCCAGGGTGCTGCGGACCTCGGGGCTGCGGGCCAGGGCTGCGGCGCCCTCGACGACGAGGGGAGCCCACAGGGGCCACACGGAGCCTGCGTCGACCTCCGCCAGCAGTCGGGGGCCGGCCGTGTCCTGATCGGAGGCCAGGGCGCCCGCCAGCTGGACGAAGGTGCACTCGGGCATCGCCGGCAGGCGCGACATGACCGCCTGGATGGTCCGGGACCAGGACACCCCCACGGTGTCCCCCGGCCGGATCGTGTCCGTGAGGACCCCGGCGGCCAGGGCGGCGACGGCCGTCAGGCCCGTCGCGTCGTCGGGGACGGCGGTGACGGCCCGGGGGATGCCCAGCAGGCGGGCGAGCGACTCGTCGTCGGTGTCGACGGGCGGGTGGATGCTGATGCGGACGATCCCCCGGTCCACAGCCTCGCGCAGGAGCGTGGCGACCTGGAAGCGGGAGAGCCCCGTGTCCCGGGCGAGCTGCACCTTCGAGGTGCCCTCCAGGTAGTGGGCGCGCGCCAGCTCCGCGAGGACGCGGTGATGCGACGCGGGGGCGTCACGGAGAGGAGAGGGGGCCATCGGCGTCGCTCCACATCTGTGAGTAGGTCTCTTGCTCATCTGAGCGTATATGACTAGCATCACACTCCTGGAGTGCCCCGAGGATCACCTCGACGGCGCCGCCGCCTGATCCAGTGCGAACAGGAGTGCCATGCCCATCTTCACCCGCCCGTCCCGCTCCACCGCGCGCAGCGTCCCGCGACGGCGGTCCAGGACCCTCATCGCCGGTCTCGCGGCATCCCTCACCCTCGGGCTCGCGGGGTGCGGCGACGCCGGCCCCGAGGACGAGATCGTCGTCGCCATCGTCGCCAACCCCCAGATGCAGGACGCGATCTCCCTCCAGGAGGAGTTCGAGAGGCAGCATCCGGACGTCGACGTGCGCTTCGTGTCCCTGCCCGAGAACGAGGCCCGAGCGAAGATCACGGCGTCCGTCGCCACCGGCGGCGGGGAGTTCGACGTGGTCATGATCTCCAACTACGAGACCCCGTCCTGGGCGGAGAACGGCTGGATCGAGAACCTCCAGCCCTACATCGACCGGACCGAGGGCTACGACGACGAGGACTTCATCTCCTCGATCCGCGAAGCGCTCAGCCGTGACGGGGACATGTACTCGGTCCCGTTCTACGGCGAGTCCTCCTTCCTGGTCTACAACAAGGAGATGTTCGCCGAGGCCGGCGTGACCATGCCGGAGAAGCCCGCGTGGCCGGAGATCCGCGAGATCGCCGCTGAGCTGGACGACCCGGACGCCGGCGTCTCCGGCATCTGCCTCCGCGGTCTGGCCGGGTGGGGCGAGGTGATGGCCCCGCTGACGACCGTGATGAACACCTACGGCGGTGGCTGGTTCGACGCCGAGGGCAACCCCACCCTGACGTCCCCCGAGACCACCGCTGCCGTCCAGGACTACGTGTCCCTGGTCCAGGAGCACGGACAGGCGGGCCCGGCGACGTCGGGCTACGGCGACTGCATCACGCTCTACAGCCAGGGCCAGACCGCCATGTGGTACGACGCCACCGCCATGGTCTCCACGATCGAGGACCCCAAGTCCTCCACCGTCGCCGGCAAGAACGGCTACGTGCCGGCCCCCACCATGGACACGGACTCGGCGGGGTGGCTGTACACGTGGTCCCTGGCCATCCCCAGCACCAGCGACCGCAAGGACGCCGCGTGGGACTTCGTCTCCTGGATGACCGACAAGGAGTACATCCGGCTGGTGGGCGAGAACATCGGCTGGGAGCGCGTGCCGCCGGGCAGCCGGTACTCCACGTACGAGATCCCGGAGTACCAGGACGTCTCCGAGGCCTATGCCCGGCCGACCCTCGAGGCCATGAACGCGGCCACGCAGGAGAACTCGTTCGCCTACGACCCGCGCTACGCCGGCATCCAGTTCGTCGCGATCCCGGAGTTCCAGGACCTCGGCACGCGCGTCGGTCAGCAGATCTCGGCGGCGATCGCCGGCCAGGTGAGCGTCGAGGAGGCGCTCGAGCAGTCGCAGGGCTACGCCGAGGACGTCGCGCTGGTCTACCAGCGCCAGGGCGAGGAGTGAACACCATGAGCACAGCCACCACCGCGGCACGGTCTCCTGAGGCGGCCGGGCATGCCCGTCGCGAGGGCTGGTCCCGCCGGGCCCCCCTCCTGCCGGCACTGGTCTTCACGATCATCGCCACGCAGATCCCGTTCCTGATCACGATCTGGTACTCCCTGCGGTCCTGGAACCTGCTGAATCCGGACTCGGACGTCTTCGTGGGGCTGCGGAACTACGTCTCGATCTTCACGGACAGCACGTTCCGCCAGGCCGCCTTCAACAGCGTGCTGTACACCCTGGGCTGCGTGTTCATCGCCATGGTCCTGGGCATCGGCCTGGCGCTGCTGCTGGACCGCAAGTTCGTCGGTCAGGGGGTGGTGCGCACGATGCTGATCACCCCGTTCCTGATCATGCCCGTCGTGAGCGCGATCCTCTGGTCCATCTCGATGTTCAACCCGAGCTACGGGCTCGTGAACTGGGTGATCGGGCTGGTGGGCATCGAGCCGGTCGCCTGGACCTCCACGTACCCGGTCCTGTCCGTGCTGATCGCCCTGGTGTGGCAGTGGACGCCGTTCATGATGCTGCTGGTGCTCGCGGGCCTCCAAAGCCAGCCGCGCGACGTCCTCGAGGCCGCGCAGGTCGACGGCGCGACGGACCTCAGCATCTTCCGGTACATCACGCTCCCGCACCTGCGGCGCTACATCGAGCTGGGCGTGCTGCTCGGGGCGATCTACGTGGTCAACACCTTCGACCAGATCTACCTGATGACAGCCGGCGGCCCGGGAACCCAGAGCGCCAACCTGCCGTACTACATCTACCAGCGCGCGTTCCTGGGCTTCGACATCGGCCAGGCGGCGGCCATGGGCGTGGTGGTGGTCGTAGCGACCATCGTCGTCGCCACCGTCGCCCTGCGTCTCATCTTCAAGAGCTTCATGAGCACGGAGGACTGACCATGACTGCCACCACCTCGGCCGGCCGCCGGCGCGGCAACGCCCGGTCTGCGGCGCTGACCCTGTTCACCTGGCTCGTCGCGATCGCGTTCTTCATGCCCGTGCTCTGGATGGTCCTGACCTCCTTCAAGCAGGAGGCGGACGCGGCGTCGAACCCGCCGGTCTTCTTCTTCGCCCCCACTCTCGACCAGTACGCCGCCGTCCTGGAGGCGGGCGCCGGGCAGTACTTCCTGAACTCCGTGATCGCCACGGCCGTCTCCACCCTGATCGTCCTGATCCTGGCCGTGCCGGCCGCCTACGCGGTGAGCATCCGGCCCGTGGAGAAGACCTCGGACGTGCTGTTCTTCTTCATCTCCACCCGCATGCTGCCGGTGGTCGCCGTGATCGTGCCGATCTACGTGGTGGCCGGCCGCATCGGGGTGCTGGACAACATCGGCACGCTGATCTTCCTCTACACCGCCATGAACCTGCCGCTCGCGGTGTGGATGATGCGCTCGTTCTTCCAGGAGGTGCCCAAGGAGGTCCTCGAGGCCGCGCAGATGGACGGCGCGAGCCTCCTGACCACCCTGCGCACCATCCTGCTGCCCATGGTCGCGCCGGGGGTGGCGGCCACCGCCCTGCTGTGCGTGATCTTCGCCTGGAACGAGTTCTTCTTCGCGCTCAACCTCACGGCCGTCAACGCGGCGACCGTCCCGGTCATGCTCGTGAGCACGATGACCAGCGAGGGCCTGTTCCTCGCGCGTCTGTCCGCGGCGAGCGTCCTGGCCTCGCTGCCCGTCGTCGTCGCCGGCTGGGTGGCGCAGAAGCAGCTCGTCCGCGGCCTCTCGATGGGCGCCATCAAGTGATCTGAGCGGGCCCCGCCGCGAACGCCCCGCCTCCGTGATCGGACGGCGGGGCGTTCGTCGTCTGCGGCGTCCGCCCTCCTGGGCGCCCGCGCGGGGCGGCGCTCAGGGCCGCACGACCGCCTTGACGGCGCCGGGGGCGCGGGCTGCAGTCAGCGCGCCGGCGACGTCGTCCAGGCGATGGCGGGACGTGACCAGGCCGTCCAGGTCCACGGCCCCGGAGGCCGCGAGGGCGATCGCCGTCGGCCACGTGCCGGCGTAGCGGAACGTCCCGGTCACGGTCAGCTCCCGGCCCTGCACGAGCGGCACGGGCAGGGAGATGGTGTCCGCACCCATGCCCACGAGCACGGCCCGCCCGGCGGGGGCCAGGCGCCGCAGCCCGTCCAGGACGGCCGCCTCGGCTCCCGTGGCGTCGATGAACACGGTGTACCCGCCGCCGGGGAGGTCGTCGGCGACGGCGGGGGCGTCCTGTGCGGTGAACACGTCGGTGGCGCCGTGGCGGCGGGCCTGCTCCAGCCGTTCGGGTCGCACGTCGGTGACCACGGTGGCGAGCGCGCCGGCCCGCGCGGCGCACGCCGCGGCGAGAAGGCCGATGGGGCCGGCCCCGGCCACGAGGACCCGCGAGCCCAGGCCGACATCCCCGGCGCGCACCGCCGCGATCGCCACGGAGAGCGGTTCGAGCAGGGCAGCGGCCTCGTCGGACAGCGTGTCCGGGACCCGATGGCTGAACGCGGCGGGATGGCAGACGTACTCGGCGAACGCCCCGTCCACCGGTGGGGTCGCGAAGAACCTGACCGCCGGGTCGAGGTTGTAGCGGCCCGCGAGCGTCTGCGCCGAGAACGCCTCGGGGATCCCCGGCTCGAGGGACACCCGCTCGCCGACGCGCGCCGGATCGACGCCGGCGCCGACGGCCACGATGCACCCGGCCGGCTCATGGCCCAGCACCAGCGGGGCGTCCACCACGAAGTCGCCGATGCGCCCGTGCTCGAAGTAGTGGGTGTCGGAGCCGCACACCCCGACGGCGGTGACGCGCACCAGCACCTCGCCCGGTCCGGGCGAGGGCACCGGGCGCTCCTCGACCGCCACCTCTCCCGGCCGCCGCAGGACGCTGACCCGCTGGGAGGCGGGGACCTCGGACGGGGTGCCCGACCGGGGCCCGGGCGGGAGAGGGGTCGGCCCGGTGGTCGAGGAACCTGTGTGGCCCGACGTGGTCATGGAGTCTCCTTCGGGTGGGACGGCGACGCCCGGGCGTCGTCGTGGGCAGAACGACGCCCGGGCGTGCAGGGCGGGGCGGTTCAGTCGGGCAGGCGCATGCCGGTGGCGGGGTCGAACAGGTGGACGTGGTCCGTGTTCGGCGTGGCCCACACGGTGGTCCCGGCCCGGGGCGGGGTGCGGCCCTCGGTGCGGACCACGATCTCGTGGGCGCCCGGGCCCTCGGTCACCCGGCCGCCCTCCGCGGTGGGGTCCACCTGGATGATCGCCCCGGCCGCCGTCACGGGGGCGAGGTGACCGTACACGTAGGCGTCGGCGCCGAGCTCCTCCACCACGTCCGCCTCGATCGGCAGACCTCGGCCGTCCTCGCCGAGATGCAGGTCCTCCGGGCGGATGCCCACGGTGACCTCGGGGCCCGTGAGGGCCGCCCGCTGCGCGGCCGTCAGCGGCAGGCGCAGCGTGCCCACGGTGGCGACGCCGTCGGAGACCGGGGCGCGGAACAGGTTCATGGCGGGGGAGCCGATGAACCCTGCGACGAACTCGGTGGCGGGGCGGTCGTACAGGTTGCGCGGGGTGTCCACCTGCTGGAGCAGGCCGTCCTTGAGCACGGCCACCCGGTCGCCCATGGTCATGGCCTCCACCTGGTCGTGCGTGACGTACACGGTGGTGACGCCCAGGCGTCGGGTGAGGGACGCGATCTGCGTGCGGGTCTGCACGCGCAGCTTGGCGTCGAGGTTGGACAGGGGCTCGTCCATGAGGAAGACCTGCGGGTTGCGCACGATCGCGCGCCCCATGGCCACGCGCTGGCGCTGGCCGCCGGAGAGGGCCTTGGGCTTGCGGTCGAGGTAGTCGGTGAGGTCCAGGATCTTCGCGGCGTCCTCCACACGACGGCGGCGCTCGGCGGCGTCCACGCCGGCGATCTTGAGGGCGAAGCCCATGTTCTTGGCCACGGTCATGTGCGGGTAGAGGGCGTAGTTCTGGAACACCATCGCGATGTCCCGCTCGCGGGAGTGCACGTGGGTGACGTCCCGATCCCCGATGAAGATCTGACCCTGGGTGACCTCCTCGAGGCCGGCCAGCATGCGCAGGGTCGTGGACTTGCCGCAGCCCGAGGGTCCGACGAGCACCAGGAACTCACCGTCGGCGATGTCGAGGTCGAGACCGGAGACCGACGGGCGTTCGGCTCCTGGGTACTGACAGGTCACATTGGCGTAGCGCACGGACGTCATGGTGCGAGGCCCCTTTCCCGGCAGGCACGTGCCGGACGATCCGATGATGAGGTCGTCTCCTGGCGTGATCCACGCCACTCTCAGATGAGAATCGTAGCCCCGCTCATCTGAAGCGTCCAGGGGTGATGGTGGTCCGCCGTCCGCTGGCGATCCCGGGGGGCGGTGGCGCAGGGCCCGCCCTGGGCAGGCCAGGCGGACGGGCGTCAGCGGTCCCAGCCGAGCAACCGCCACACCTGCGCCCAGCCGGCGAAGAGCTTCGCGTTGTACTCGGCGCCCAGCTGGTTGGGGTTGGCGAACAGCACCCAGTCCGCGGCCTGCACCGCGGAGTCCGCCGCCAGCTTCTCGGCGACCTCCTCGGCGGAGCCGGCGTACGTCGGCCCCGAGCGGGCGGCGGCGCCGTCGAGCCGCCCGGAGGAGTCCCGGGAGGAGCGCTCCCGGCCGAAGTAGAGCTCGTCCTGCGCGTCCTGGATGACGAACGCGCTGCGGGTGACCGCCGTGCGAGGTGCGCCGGTCGCGCCCAGGGAGGTGACGCCGTCGTGGTGGCCGGCCGCCGCGTAGGCCTCGTGGTAGCGGGCGATCTGGTCGGCCTGCTGCACGTGGAAGGGCCGGCCGTCGTCCTGCAGCAGCAGGGTGGAGGAGAGCATGTCGTAGCCGGCGGCGCCCGCGCGCTCCGCCGTGACGGTGGTGCCGCAGCCCCACCAGATGCGCTGGGCCAGCGTGGGGGAGTGCGGCTCGACTCGCAGCGGCGCGGTGGTGTGCGCCCAGCCGGAGGTGGGGTCCGGCGTCGCGATCCCGGCCCCGGAGATGCCCGCCATGAACCGCAGGCCGCGCTCCCAGGCCTCCTCGGACCAGCTCCGGCCCTCGGTGAGCGTGTAGCCGAACTGCTCCTGGCCGTCCGCGGCGGCCTCGGGGGAGCCGCGGGAGACGCCGAGCTCGAGCCGGCCGCCGGAGATGAGGTCCGTGGTGGCCGCGGCCTCGGCCATGTACAGGGGGTTCTCATACCGCAGGTCGATCACGCCGGTGCCGAGGCTGATCCGCTCGGTGCGGGCGGCCATCGCGGCGAGGATCGGGAACGGCGAGGAGAACATCCGCTGGAAGTGGTGGACGCGCAGCCAGGCGCCGTCGAGCCCGGCGTCCTCGGCGGCCACGGCCATGGCGACGACGTCGTCGAGGGCCTGCCGCGCGTCCGGTTCGGCGCCGGGCCGGTGGATCCAGTGGCCGAAGTTGAGGAAGCCGAGGTGCTTGCGGGTCATGCCGGGTGCAACCGTGGGGCGGGCGGGGCTGTTCCCGCTGCTCGTCTGACCGCCGGCCGGCGACATCACCTGCGGGCAGACCCGCGGAGATGTCGCTGCGGAGCGGTCGATCGTCGCGGCGTCCGCCATACTGGCGGGCATGAGTGAGCAGTGGAGCGAGAAGGACATCGAGCTGGCGAACCGGCTCTTCGACATGGCGCGGGACGGGGACACGGCCCAGCTGAAGGCATACCTGGACGCCGGGGTGAGCACGCGCCTGCGCAACCACGCGGGCGACTCCTTCCTCACGCTCGCCGCCTATCACGAGCACCCGGACACGGTGGCGATGCTGATCGAGGCCGGCGCCGAGATCGAGCACGCCAACGATCGCGGCCAGCGCCCCCTGACCTGCGCCACGTTCAAGCGGGATGTCGCCTCGATGCGGCATCTGCTCGCGGCCGGTGCGGACCCGGACGCGGGCACCCCCTCGGCGCGCCAGACCGCTCAGATGTTCGCCGGTGCGGACCTGCTGGCGGTGCTCGACGGCGGGGGCGCGGCGCCGCCGTCGGAGGCCTGACCCGCCGGGAGGATGGTCTGCCCGTCCCGGCGGGGTGCCTCGGTGATCGCCTCCCAGCGGGCCTCGTCGTGGGGCACGGTGACGCGGGTGCCGGGCGGAATGGAAGAATGGGGCTTGACATGACTTCTTCCCACACCCTCCCCGCCGCGGCGATGACCGACGCCGACGACGTTGCCGACCCTCACGCCGCGCACTACGCCAAGTCCGCCGGCGCGGGTCGACGCATCACCGACGACGACCAGCTCCACGAGGGCCGCCACCCCGCCCCGACGACGGACCGCCTGACCCTGCCCCCGCTGCGGCTGGGACCGCTGACCATCGACGTCCCCGTGGTGCTCGCCCCGATGGCCGGCATCACGAACACCGCGTTCCGGCGCCTGTGCCGGGAGTACGGCGGCGGCCTCTACGTGAACGAAATGGTCACCGCCCGGGCTCTCGTGGAGCGCAAGCCCGAGTCGATGCGGATCATCCAGCACGACCCGGACGAGGTGCCCCGCTCCGTCCAGCTCTACTCGGTGGATCCGGTCACCACCGGCGCCGCGGTGCGGATGCTGGTCGAGGAGGACCGCTGCGACCACATCGACATGAACTTCGGCTGCCCCGTGCCCAAGGTGACCCGGCGCGGCGGCGGCTCCGCCCTGCCGTGGAAGTCGGAGCTGTTCGCCTCGATCGTCAAGGCGGCCGTGACCGAGGCGGCCAAGAAGGACATCCCGGTGACCGTGAAGATGCGCCGCGGCATCGACGAGGACCACCTGACCTTCCTCGACGCCGGCCGCACGGCCCGCGACCTCGGCGTCGCCGCCGTCGCCCTCCACGGCCGCACCACCCGCCAGTTCTACTCGGGCACCGCCGTGTGGGACGACATCGCCCGGCTGCGCGAGGCCCTGCCGGACATCCCCGTGCTCGGCAACGGCGACATCTGGTCCGCGGAGGACGCCATCGCGATGGTCGAGCAGACCGGCGTGGACGGTGTCGTGATCGGCCGCGGCTGCCAGGGAAGGCCCTGGCTGTTCGGGGACCTGCAGGCCGCCTTCGAGGGCCGCCAGGACCGGTTCCAGCCGACCCTGGGCATGGTCGCGGACACGCTGTACCGCCACGCCGAGCTGCTCGTGGACACCTTCGGCGGCGACGAGACGAAGGCGCTGCGGGACATCCGCAAGCACGTGGCCTGGTACTTCAAGGGCTACCCCGTGGGCTCGGAGATCCGCACCGCGCTGTCCACCGTCCCGGACCTGGCCACGCTGGGCGAGATCCTCGCCCGCGTGGACCGGGACCAGCCCTACCCGGGCGAGGCCGCCGAGGGCCCGCGCGGCCGGGCCGGCGCCCCCAAGCGCCCGCACCTGCCGGACGGCTGGCTCGACTCCCGCGAGCTCAATGCCGAGCAGCAGGCCATGATCCAGGCCGCCGAGCTGGACGTCTCCGGTGGCTGAGCCCACGACGCCGGAGCCCGCCGCCGGAGCGCCCGCCGCGCCGTCGTCGCCCTGGACCGGCGCCGCCCACCAGCCGGTGCTGTTCGGCCCGGAAGGCCGGCCCCCGTATGCCGGCCGCGCCGTGCAGACCCCCGGCTACACGCCGTGGGACCGGGAGCGGTGGCTGCCCGAGTCGCCCAAGTCCTCCTACCGTTCGGACTTCGAGCGGGACCGTGCCCGCGTGCTGCACTCCGCGGGCCTGCGCCGGCTGGGGGCCAAGACCCAGGTGGTCGCCCCGGACGCGGACGACTTCGCCCGCACCCGCCTGACGCACTCGCTCGAGGTGGCCCAGGTGGGGCGTGAGCTCGGCCGGTCGCTGGGCTGCGACCCCGACCTCGTGGACACCGCCTGCCTGTCCCACGACCTCGGCCACCCGCCCTTCGGGCACAACGGGGAGAAGGCGCTCGACGCGCTCAGCGAGGACGTCGGCGGCTTCGAGGGCAACGCCCAGACCCTGCGGCTGCTGGCCCGCCTCGAACAGAAGAAGCTCTTCGCGGACGGCTCCTCCGCGGGCCTGAACCTCACGCGCGCCGCCCTCGACGCCGCATGCAAGTACCCGTGGACCCGTGAGGACGCCCCGCTGCGCCCCGACGGCACGCGTTCGCGCAAGTTCGGCGTCTACGAGGACGACCTGCCCGTGTTCCGCTGGTTCCGCGCCGGGGTGCCCGGCACGCGCACGTCCATGGAGGCCCAGGTCATGGACCTCGCGGACGACATCTCCTACTCCGTGCACGACGTCGAGGACGGCGTGGTCAACGCCGTGTTCCAGCTCAAGTGGCTGGCCATCCCGGAGCACCGGGAGCGCGTCGTGGAGACCACCCGCCAGTGGTACCTGCCGCACACGGACCCGGCCGAGGTCGACGCGGCCCTGGCCCGCCTCGAGGCCACCGACGTGTGGGTCTCCGAGATGGACGGCTCCCGGCGGGCGCTCGCGGCGATGAAGGACATGACGAGCCAGCTGATCGGCCGGTTCTGCAGCGCCGCCTTCGACGCCACGCGCCAGGTGTTCGGCAACGAGCCGCTGACCCGCCACGGGGCCGACGTCGTGGTGCCCGAGGAGACGGAGACCGAGATTGCCGTGATGAAGGGCATCGCGGCGGCCTACGTGATGACCGCCGAGCAGCGCCAGCCGCTCTACGCGCGGCAGCGCGAGGTGCTCGCGGAGCTCGTGGCGCTGCTCGACGCGACGGGGGACCGGTACCTCGAGCCGATGTTCACGTTCGACTGGGCGCAGGCCCCCGACGACGCCGCCCGGCGGCGCGTGGTGATCGACCAGATCGCCTCGCTCACCGATTCGACCGCCGTCGAGTGGCATCACACCCTGGTGCAGGGCGCGGAGTTCCGGCGCGTCTGGATCTGAGGGGCCGCCCCGGGCCGGTCACTCGCCCGGGGCGACGACGGCGCACGGGCCCGCGAGCCGGACCCCGCAGGCGGCGTCGAGCGGGGGCAGCGCCCCCTCCACGCGGGCCTGGGCCCGGGTGCCGTCGGCCAGCTGGACCGTGGCCACCGAGTCGTGGCCGCGGTAGTCCACGTCCACCACGGTGGCGGGCGTCCAGACGCGCGCGGCCTCGACCCCGTCCACGTCAACGGTCGGGTCGAGGGTGCCGCGCACGTGCTCGGGGCGGACCACCACGAGGTCCCCGGGCACAGCCGTGGCCGCACGCGCCCCGTGCAGGGGCACCGGGCCGAGGGCGGTGCGCCCGATCCGCCGGCCGCCGTCGCGCTCCGGCCCGGTCACGTCCAGCAGCGGCAGCAGGGAGGCCTCCCCGACGAACGCGGCGACCCAGGCGTCGGCCGGGTGCGCGTACACCTCGTCCGGCGTGCCCAGCTGGCGCAGGCGCCCGGCCCGCATCACGGCCGCGCGGTCGGCCATGGACAGGGCCTCGGACTGGTCGTGGGTGACGAGCACGGCCGTGGCGCCGTCCTCCTTCAGCGCCTGGCGCACGTCCCGGCGCAGGCCGCTGCGCAGGGAGGCGTCGAGGGCGCCGAAGGGCTCGTCCAGCAGGATCAGCGGCGGGCGCGGGGCCATCGCCCGGGCCAGGGCCACGCGCTGCTGCTGGCCGCCGGAGAGCTCGTGCGGCATGCGCTCGCCGTGGCCGGCGAGGTCCACGAGCTCGAGGCACTCCTGGATGCGGGCCATCCGCCCGGGCCGGCGGCGGCGCAGCCCGAAGCCCACGTTCTCCGCCACGCTCAGGTGCGGGAACAGGGCGCCGTCCTGGGGCACCACGGCCACGTGCCGGCGGTGGGCGGGCACGTGCACGCGGGGCAGGGCCACCACGGAGCCGGCAAGGCTGATGCGGCCGGACTCGATGCGCTCGAAGCCGGCCAGGCAGCGCAGCAGCGTGGTCTTCCCGCAGCCGGAGGGGCCGAGCACGGCGAGCAGCTCGCCCGGCTCCAGGTCGAACTGCACGCCCTCCAGGACGGGCCCCTCCCCGTAGGAGGCGCCGAGGTCGGCCACGGACACGGCGTGGCCGACGCCGGGCCGGGGACCGGCCGGGCGGGACGCGCGGGTCGAGGCGGCGGGGGAGGGCATGGCGGTCATTCTGACACCTCGTTCGGGGTCGACGGGGCGCTCGAGCGGCCGCGCACGGCCGCGACGATCCCCGTGCGGTGGACCACCACCCACGTGGGCACCGCGGCGAGCAGCACGAGGGTGAGCGCGTAGGGGGCGGCCTCGGCGTACCGGCCCACGCTGGTGGCGTTCCACAGGCGGGTGGCGAGCGTGTCCATGCCGGTGGGCCGCAGCAGCAGCGTGGCGGGCAGCTCCTTCATGGCGGTGAGGGCCACCAGCGCGACGCCGGCGCCCACCCCCGGCAGCGCCAGCGGCAGGGTCACGCGGCGCAGCACCTCGGCGCCCGAGGAGCCCAGGGACCGGGCCGCCTCCTCGAGGGCAGGGGAGGACTGGGCGACGGCCCCGGCCACCGACGTGACCGCCAGCGGCAGGAACAGGGTGGCGTAGGCGAAGGCCACCATCCACGTGGTCTGGTAGAGCGCCGGGACCAGGGAGACCCCGAGGAACACGAGGGAGAGCCCCACGACGACGCCGGGCAGCCCGTGCGCGAGGAACGCGGCGCGCTCGGCGATCCGGGAGACGCGCCCCGGGTGGCGGGCGGCGAGGATGCCGATCGGCAGGGCGAGGGCGAGGGTGAGCGCCGCGCCCGCGCCCGCCAGGACCACGGAGCCGGAGACGGCGTCGAGCCAGCGGTCCCGGACGGCGGACAGGGACGTGCCCTCGCCCATCCAGCGGACCAGGCTCACCGCGGGCACGCCCAGCGCGGCGCCCGTGACCACGGCGAGGAGCCCGGTGCCGACCCAGCGGGACCGGCCCAGCCGGTGCACGCTGACCCGGCGGACCGTGCGACCGGAGCGGACGCCGTCGTCGGCCCGGCGGGTGCGGGACTCGCCCCAGAGCACCAGCACCGTCAGCAGCACGAGCACGGTGGCCAGGGTGAGGGCGAGCTGCCGGTTGAAGCCCACCTCGAGCGCCGTGAAGATCGCCCGGGTGAAGGTGTCCAAGCGCAGGATGGCCACGGCGCCGAAGTCGGAGAGCACGTAGAGGGCCACCAGCAGGGCGCCGCCGGCGATCGCCGGGCGCACTTGGGCGAGCGTGACGGTGAACAGCGTGGCGGCGGGGCCGCGGCCGAGCGAGCGGGCCACGTCCTCCTGGCCGGGGTCGATGCGGGAGAGCGCGGCCGCCACCGGCAGGTATACGTACGGGTACGTGTAGAGGGTCATCACCGTCACCGCGGCCCAGAACCCCTCGAAGCGCCCCGCCTCCACGCCGGGCAGCAGGTCCGAGACGGACACCCACGTGAACGCCGCCACGTAGGAGGGCACGGCCAGCGGCAGCGCCAGCAGGACGGCCAGCAGGCCGCGGCCGGGCGTGTCGGTGCGGGTGACGAGCCAGGCGGCGCCCACGCCGATCACCAGGCACAGCGCGGTCACCACGGCGGTGAGCGCGAGCGAGGTGGCGGCCAGGGCGCCCACGCGCGGGCTCACGACGGCGTCCAGCCAGGGGCCGAACCCGCCCTGGGCGGTGCGCAGGAACAGGTAGCCGATGGGGACGAGCGCGACCGCCGCGGCCACGAGGGCCGCGGCGGTCAGCGCCGCGGGAGCGCGCCGTCCGCGCGTGCGGCGGACGGCCGGCTCCGGTGCTCGGGGGGTCAGAGCAGGCCCGCCTCCTGGATCATCTGGATGGTGGTCTGGAGGTCGTCCAGGTCGTTGAGGTCCACGTCGGGGGCCTTGACCTCGGAGAGCTCCGGGAAGCCGGCCGGCTGCTCCACGCCCTCCACGAGCGGGTACTCGCCGGTCTCCTCGGCGAAGTACGACTGACCGTCCTCGGAGAGAAGGTACTCCACGAGGGCGGCGGCGTCGCCGTCCTCCTGCTCGCCCACCAGGCCCATGCCGGACACGTTCACCAGCGAGCCGAGGTCGCCGTCGGGGAAGAAGTGCAGGGACGCGCCCAGCTCCTCCGGGGCGACGCCCTTCTCCCGGGCCAGCTCGAACAGGTAGTAGTGGTTGACCAGGCCGGTGTCCAGGGTGCCGGCGTCCACGTCGGCGAGGATCTCGCCGTTCTTCTCGCGGCGCTGCGGGTCGTTGGCGGCGAAGTCCTCGAGCCAGGTCCGGGCCTCGTCCTCGCCCTTCTGCAGGCGAAGGGCGGTGACGAACGTCTGGAAGGACGCGTTGGTGGGGGCGACGCCGACGCGGCCCTTCCACTTCGGATCGGTCAGCTCGTCGACCGACGTCGGGAGGTCGGCCTCGGGGACCTTCTCCTCGTTGTAGGCCAGCACGCGGACGCGGCCGGTCAGGCCGACCCAGTCGCCCTCGTCGTCCCGGTAGGTCTCGGGCACGCGGTCCAGGGTCTCCTGGGCGAGGGGCGTGAACAGGCCCTCCTTGGCGACGGCGCCGAGCGCGCCCGCATCCTGGGAGAGGAACACGTCGGCGGGGGAGCCCTCGCCCTCCTCGATCAGCTGCGCGGCCATGGCGGGGGTCTTGTCGTAGCGGACCTCCACCTCGATGCCGGTCTCGTCGGTGAACTCGTCCAGGATCGGCTGGACGAGGTCCTCGCTGCGGCCCGAGTACAGGGTGACCTTCTTGTCCGACTCGGCGGCGGAGGCGGAGCCGGACGCCGCGCCGGACGCGGAGTCCGAGCCGGAGCCGCCGGTGCCGCCGGCGCAGGCGGTCAGGGCGAGCAGCAGCGTGGCGGACACGGCCGAGAGGCGGACACCACGCGAGAGGGCGCGGGACTGGGGCATGGCAATCTCGATTCGGGAGGAGTGGCGGGGGCGGCGCCGCGGGCCAGGGGTTCCTGGCGGGCCGGCAAGGGGAGCCTATTAAGTCATGCGTGTGTTGTCTATTGCGTCACCATGTGACGTGCCTCGCAGTCGACAAGGCCCCCGACGGCCCGGGCCAGACGCCGGCGACGAGCGCGGGCAGCACCGCCCCGGCCGAGCCGCGCAGCGCGTGCGTCACCGCGCCGCTCAGCTCGGTCTTCACGGGGTTCACCTCGACGACGGCGACCCCGGCTCCCAGCGCCACGAACGGCAGGGACGCGGCCGGCTGGATCAGGCCCGAGGTGCCGACGACGAGGGCCAGGTCGCAGCGCTCCAGCGCCTCGTAGGCGCGCTCCCACGGCTCCTGCGGCAGCATCTCGCCGAACCACACCACGCCCGGCCGGATCCGTCCCGTCCCGCACGCCGGGCACGCCGGCGGCGCCTCACGCAGCATCGCCTCCAGGTCCGCCTCCGAGCCGGCCGCGTCCACGTCCGAGGGCGCGCCCGGGTCCACGTCCGCCGGGGCCCCGCACTCGGCGCAGCGGTGTTCGAACAGCGAGCCGTGCAGGTGCGCGAGCACGCGGGCGCCGGCCCGCTCGTGCAGGTCGTCCACGTTCTGGGTGACCACCTCCAGGTCGGGTGTGCGGCGCTGCCAGGCGGCGACGGCGACGTGCCCCGGATTCGGTCGGCGGGCCCGCACCATCCGGGCACGCCACCGGTACCAGGACCACACGAGCGCGGGATCGGCGAGGAACGCCTCCTCCGTGGCGAGCTGTTCCGCGGAGAAGCGCTCCCACAGGCCGGTCTGGGCGTCACGGAACGTGGGGATGCCGGACTCGGCGCTCATCCCCGCCCCGGAGAGCACCACGGGACGCTCGGCGGCGGCCACGAGCGCGCGGACGGCGTCCAGCGCGCCAGGGTCGAGGTCGGGAGCGGAGGCGGCGAGGACGGGAGCGGAGGCGGCGAGGACGGGGGCGGAGGCGGCGAGGACGGGGTGCGGATCGGCCATGTCCCCAGCCTAGGTGTAGGAGGGCATGACGTTGTTGACTCGGGTCGGTGCCAGTGAGGCCGGAGGAGCGTCTCCGCAGGAGGTATGAGGCCGATGGTAGTTGTAGTGGTTCACCCACACCTGCAGGGCCTCACGCCGAGCTTGCTCTGAGGAGTACGGGCGGGCGTAGAGGACCTCGTCCACCATCAGCCGGTTGTACCGCTCGACCTTCCCGTTATGGCGCGGGGTGTAGGGTCGGATCCGGTGGTGCCGGCCCCCGAGCGAGACCACCTTGGCGGTGAAGTCCACGGCCCGGTAGTTGTTCCCGTTGTCCGTGATCACCCGGTCCACGGTGATGCCGTGGGCGGCGAAGAACGCCCTCGCCCGGCAGAAGAACCCGATCGTGGTCACCGTCCGCTCGTCCTCCAACGCCTCGGTGTAGGCCAGGCGGGTGAACCCGTCGATCGCCGAGTGCAGGTAGGTGTAGCCGACCCGTCGGCCAGGCCCGCGCTTGGCTGCTCGCGCGTTCTCGGAGTCCCGGCCGTGAGCACGCCAGCCGCCCCCCTCGGGGATGCGCCCGATCTTCTTCACGTCCAGGTGCACCATGTGCCCCGGCCCGCGGGCGGTGATCCTCTGGGCCGGCTGTTGGCGCAGGTCTTCTCCGGCCGGGGTCAGGTCCCGTAGGCGGGAGATCCCGAGTCGGTGCAGCCACCGTCCCACGGTACGAAGACACACCCGGTGGCCCTCGGAGACGAGGTGGTGATGGATGCGCCGTGCGGACCACTTGCGCTCCCGCCGCAGGGCGTGGATCTGGGCGACCAAGACCGGATCGAGCTGGGCAGGTGAACGGTGCGGCCGGCTGGGCAGGTCCTGAAGGCCGGCTTCTCCCTGGGCGCGGTAGCGGGCGACCCAGGTGGCCACCGTGGGCCGGCTCACCCGGAACTCGGCGGCCACGTGTGCCTGCGGGATCCCGTCGTGCAGGTGGCGGTGGACCATCCTGAGACGGCCGGTGGGAGTCAGGGGTGCATTAGCGTGGGTCATGAGCGGGTCTCTTCTGGCAGGTGGGTTGTTGAGGAACTTCCATCCTGCGGGAGAGGCCCGCTCGTCTCATCTCAGCCGGCGCCTCGTGGCAAGAACCTCATGACCCACAACACCTAGGCAGGCGGCACGGGTGGTCGCCCCCCTTCGTTTGGGGGCGGTTTGCGGCGTTATTCCGTCGGAATACCGCCGAATATCGCCCCCGAACCCGTGAGTGGGGTCAGGTGAGGTCGGGCGACGTCGTCGGCAGGCCCGTGCCGGCGGCGCGGGCGAGGGCCCGGCGCAGGCCGCGGGCCTTGAGGAGGACCTCGTCGTGCTCGGCGGCCGGGTCCGAGTCCGCGACGATCGCCCCGCCGGCCCCCACGGACCAGCGGCCCCCGGCGAGCACGGCCGTGCGGATCACGACGGACAGCGACGTCGTCCCGTCCGCACTCAGCATCCCCAGCGCCCCGGAGTAGACCCCCCGTGGGGAGGCCTCCCACGCGGCCAGCAGCTCGACGCTGCGTCGCTTCGGCGCGCCCGTCATCGACCCGCCGGGGAACAGGGACCGCACCACGTCCACGGGTTCGACGCCGGCCCGCGCGGTCCCCGTGACCGTGGAGACGAGCTGGTGGACGCTCGCGTAGCTCTCCACCGCCATGAGGGAGGGCACCTGCACGGAGCCGGGCTCGCACACCCGGGAGAGGTCGTTGCGCAGCAGGTCCACGATCATGAGGTTCTCGGCGCGCGTCTTGGGGTCGGCGGCGAGCGCGCGGGCGGCCTCGGCGTCCGCGACCGGGTCGGGCAGGCGGGCGGCGGTGCCCTTGATCGGCTTGGTGCTGTACCGGCCCGCGCGCCCGGCGAGGAATCGCTCCGGTGAGGCCGAGACCACGGCCCACCGGCGGGAGCCCGTGCCGTGCTCCAGCAGCGCCGCGTACGGGGCCGGCTGGTGCGCGGCGAGCTCGTGGAAGAGGACCAGCGGGTCCACGCGTAGCCCGGGATCGGCGTCGAAGCGGGTGGTCAGGCACAGCTCGTAGGAGTCGCCGGCGTGCAGCGCGGCGCGGCAGCGGGCGATCTGTTCGGCGTACGCCGCCCGGTCCTCGCGCCACGTGCCCGGCGCCTCCTCGTCGGCCTGTGGTCCCGGGCCGGCGTCCCGCGGCGGGGGCACGACGACGTCGCCCGCCGCCGTCTCGAGAGCGCGGCGGGCCGCGGCGAGGGCGCGGCGCACGTCCCCTGCCCAGCGGTCGGCCCCGGTCTCCGCGGCGGTCGGAGCGAGGGAGACGACGCAGCAGTGCAGCACCCCGGCCGCGTGGTCCGCCACGACGTAGCGGGACGGGCGCACCCAGAACTGCGCGGGCAGGGACGCGGGGTCCTCGGCTCGACGTGAGGGCGGTGTCACCCCCAGATCCGCCAGGCCGAGCTCGTAGCCGAGCCAGCCGACCAGGCCGCCGCGCAGCGGCAGCCCCTCGCCGCCGACCACCGGCCGGGGCGCGGCCGCGGCCGCGAGGTCGGCCCACGCGCGGTCCGGATCGGCGGGGTCGTCGTGCCGGACCAGCCGCGGGCCGGGGGAGGGCGTGCGGCCCTGCTCCTCGCCGAGCACGTCCAGGCCGTCGCCCGCCACGGACCAGCGGGCCTCGGCCGGGTCCGGCAGGGCCGAGTCCAGCCAGAACGACGCCGCCCCGCGCACGACGGCGTGCGCGTAGACCGCCGCCACGGCGGTCGCCGCCGTGTGTCCGGCCGCCGCGAGCGCCGCGGCGTCGAGCGTGCGCACGGCCACGTGCAGGGGAGTGGAGGCGTCCTGGGGCGGGACGGGCGCGGTGGGCATGGCCCCCAGCGTAGGGGTCAGCCCCCGCCCGAATCGCTCCGTACGCTGGCGGCATGCCGTCCTCCCCGCCCCGCCGCGCCCTGGTCGCCGCGCTGCTCGTGGGCGTGCTCCTCGTGCTGCTGGCCCCGTGCGTGGACTACGTCATCGCGTTCACCGCGCTCGCGGGCGGGGCGGCCGAGCGGCTGCTGGCGGCGGCTCCGCTGCTCATGCTCGTCCAGCTGGTCGTGCTGCCCGTGCTGCTGCGCGTCGTCGCCGGCGAGGCTGCCGTGGCCGCGGTCGACGTCGGGCCCTTCGTCCGTGCGCTGGTCCTGCTGATCCTGGCGCCGCTCGCGCTCGCGGCGCTGCTCCAGTGGGGCACGGCGCGCGGCCGCGGCGGGGTGCGCCGCACGGCAGCCGGGGTGGTGCGCGGGTGCACGGCGGCGATGGTCCCGCTCATGGTCGTCACGCTGTTCACGGTGGTCGCCTCCCAGATCCGCGGGGTGGGGGAGCGGTTGCCCGCACTGGCCGCCGTCGTGCCCCTGTTCGCGGCGTTCGCCGCCGTGATGGTGGCCCTCGGCGTGGTGGCTGCGCGGTGGGCGCGTCTCGACGTGCCCGCAGGACGGGCGCTCGTGTTCTCGGGCGTGACGCGGAACTCCCTGGTCGTGCTCCCGCTGGCGTTGGCCCTGCCGGCGAGCCTGGACCCGGCCCCGCTCGTGGTGGTGACGCAGACGCTCGTGGAGCTCGGGGCGATGGTGAGCCTCGTCCGGCTGGTGCCCCGGCTGCTGCCGCTGCACGGGCAGTCCGCGGGGGCGGGCGCGGGTCGAACCGTGACCTGACCGCCCAGAATGTTGCCTTACCGTGACCGGAATCACGGTCCCGGGTGGCTATGGTGGGCGACATGAGCCTCTCGTTCGTGTCCTCGGCGCGCCGCCGTCACGGCGGCCTGGCGTCGGCCGCGCTGTTCCATCCGCTGGTCGAGGCGGCCACCGGCGCACTGCCCGTCATCGACCCCGCCACCGGGCGCCCCGCGTCCGAGGGAGTGGACGCGGCGCGGACCGAAGCGTCCCGCGCGGCAGGGACCGGTCCTGCACAGGCCGCAGCGGAGACCGAGCCATCCACGCAGGCCGGTTCCGCTCGGGGCTGACCGCTCCGCCCCCTCCCTAGAATGGTCCGCATGGCTGGACTGATCGTGCGCAAGGACATCGACCTCGTCCGCGAGCGCACGGATCTGAAGGCCGTCGTGGAGGAGTTCGTCACCCTGCGCTCGGCAGGCGTGGGCTCATTCAAGGGGCTGTGCCCGTTCCACGACGAGCGGACGCCGTCGTTCCACGTGCGCCCCGGCGTGGGCACCTACCACTGCTTCGGCTGCGGCGCGCACGGGGACGTCATCAGCTTCCTCATGGAACTCGAGCACACCACGTTCACGGAGACCGTGGAGCGGCTGGCGTCCCGCGTGGGGGTGGAGCTGCACTACGAGGACGGCGGCACCGGCCCGGACAAGGCGGAGACGGGGCGCCGTCGTCGCCTGTTCGAGGCGAACAAGGTGGCGGACGAGTTCTTCCGTCGGGCCCTCGGCTCGCCCGAGGCCCAGGCCGCCCGCGACTTCCTCACCCAGCGCGGGTTCACGCAGGAGCACGCGGTGCAGTTCGGCCTCGGGTACGCCCCGCAGGGGTGGTCGCATCTGCTGGACCACCTCCGGCAGCGCGGCTTCCGGGACGAGGAGCTGCGCGCCTCCGGGCTGGTGTCCGAGGGACAGCGCGGCCTGTACGACCGGTTCCGCGGCCGCCTGCTCTGGCCCATCCGGGACATGACCGGCGCGACCATCGGCTTCGGCGCCCGCAAGCTCTACGACGACGATCCCGGCCCCAAGTACCTGAACACCCCCGAGACGCCGCTCTACAAGAAGTCCCAGGTGCTCTACGGCATCGACCTGGCCAAGCGCACGATCGCCAAGGAACGCCAGCTGGTGCTCGTCGAGGGCTACACGGACGTGATGGCGGCCCACCTGGCCGGCGTCGGCACGGCCGTGGCCACGTGCGGCACCGCGTTCGGCGCGGACCACATCAAGGTGGCCCGCCGCCTGATCTCCGACGACGGCACGGGCGGCGAGGTGATCTTCACCTTCGACGGCGACGAGGCCGGGCAGAAGGCCGCCCTCAAGGCGTTCGACGAGGACCACCGCTTCCTCGCCAAGACGTTCGTGGCCGTGGAGCCCAGCGGCATGGACCCGTGCGACCTGCGCATGCAGAAGGGCGACGAGGCCGTGCGCGCGCTCATCGCCTCGCGGCGGCCGCTCTTCGAATTCGCGATCCGGGCGGGGCTGAAGGACTACGACCTGAACACCGTCGAGGGCCGCGCCGGCGCCCTGCGCCACGCCGCGCCGATCGTGGCGGGCATCAAGGACGCCGTCCTGCGTCCCGGCTACGAGCGGGAGCTGGCCGGCTGGCTCGGCCTGGACCCGAACGCCGTGCACCGCGCCGTGGCCGCGGCCGGGCGCGCGCCGCGGCGGGGGCCCGAGCCCGAGGCACGGCCGGCCCCGGCGGACGACGGGCAGGCGATCGGGCCCACGGGCCGCCACGGGGAGGCTGCCGCCCCGGCGCCGCGGATCGTGGTGCCGGTGGATCCGCGCGACCCCGTCGCCCGCCGCGAGCGGGAGTCCCTCGAGGTGGTGCTGCAGCATCCGACCCTGCTCTCCGCGGAGCAGTGGACCGCGCTGTACGCCGCCCGCTTCACGGTCCCGCAGTACGCCGCCGTCCACCAGGGCGTGAAGATGGCCGGGTCGGCGGGGGCGACGCCGCAGCGCTGGGTCGACGCCGTGCGGGACGCCGTGCCCCAGGAGGTGGCCGGCGTCGTGTCCGAGCTGGCCGTCCGCGACCTGCCCGCCCGCACTCCCGAGGATGTGGACCGGTACTGCCGGGACATCATGAACCGCCTGTTCGCCCTGCAGATCGTGCACCGCAAGGAGGAGCTGCTCGGGCGACTGCAGCGGCTCGGCCCCGAGGGCGACCCCGCCGAGTTCACCCGCCTCAACAGCGAGCTCATGGAACTGGAGGCGCGCCGCCGGGCCCTCCGCGCCGACGACTGACCCCCACCCGTTTTCGTTCGGGAAACGGCGGCTCCAGGCGCGTTTTCGTTCGGGAAACGGCGGCCCGTCGGCCGCGCGGCGTCAGCGCTCGTCGACCGTGAGCACCTCGCCGGACGTGGCGTCGATCTCGACCTCGGGGCCGTCGGAGCCGTCCTCGCGATCGAACCCGACCTCCCACTGGAGGGTGCCGTTGTCGTCCTCCAGGTCCATCTCGTCCAGGGTCACCCCGTCACGGCCCTCCCGGGCGGTGTCGAGTGCCTGCTGGGCGGTGACCTCGGCGTCCTTCGCCTTCTGGACGTCCTCGAGATCCGACTCGCGGTCGGTCTCGGTGATGTCGCCGTCGGCGGTGACGTCCAGCTCCTTCACCTCCTCGCCCACCACGACGTCGACCTCCCAGGTCGTGTCGTCATCGTTGGCGTCCACCTCGACGATGATGCCGTCGCCGTGCTTCTCCAGGACCGCGTCGATCACCGCGTAGGCGGGGTCGTCGGCCTGGCCGGTGCCCGAGCCGCTGCTGGCCGCGGCGGCCGTCGACGACGCCGACGTCGACGAGGCCGACGACGACGCCGAGGCCGACGTGGTCGAGGCGTCGTCCGTGGCGGGGGTGCTCGCCACTGCCGAGGAGGCGTCGACCTCCGGCGAGACGGAGCCGTCGTCGCCGTTGTCGGCCGTGGTGCCGCAAGCCGCGAGGGCGAGCGCGGCCAGCACGCCCGTGCCGGTCAGGGCGGTCTTACGCGTGAGGGTCGTGATGGTCATGGACACGTCTCTCCTTCGGGTCCGTTCCTGATGGTTCTGGGGATGTCCTCGCACGGTAGGCCTGCCGGAGCCGTGCCTGGCAAGGGCCGCCGGTCCCCGGGGGCGGGCAGGGCGACGACGGCGCCCCGCGGCCGGGTGGCACGCGGGCGGGGGCTCTGGTAGAGTTCCATCCGTTGTCCGAACGGCTCCGGCGGTTCGCGGCACATTCCCCCGTAGCTCAACGGCAGAGCATTCGACTGTTAATCGAAGGGTTGTTGGTTCGAATCCAACCGGGGGAGCCGAACAGAGGCCCCTACACCGACCATGTCGGTGTGGGGGCTTCTTCGTGCCTGGAGGATGACCGGGCCGAGCAGCTCCGCGAGCGTGATGTCGAAGACCTCCGCGATGGTGGCCAGCTCCTCCAACGTAAAGGCCACCCGCGCGCGAAGCCGGTGTGAGATTCCGCTCTGTGAGACGCCGAGTGCTGCTGCTAGGGCGTGTCTGACAATGCCTTCGACCACGCGAGCACAGCATTCAGGACCACAGCGGCCCTGTAGATGATCGCGTACTTGTCATACCGGGTCGCCAGGCCCCGCCACTGCTTCAGGTGAGCGTACTGACGCTCGATGACGTTGCGGCCCTTGTAGGCGGCCGCGTCGAGGCTGACGGGGCGCCCGCCGCGGGCACCGCGCCGTCTGCGGTGGCCCTGCTGGTCGGCCGGTTCGGGGATGACCGCTTTGATCCCACGGGCGCGTAGGTGGGTGCGGATCGCCCGGGAGGAGTACGCCTTATCGCCCAGCACGGCCTCGGGGCGGGTCCGGGGCTGCCCTACTGGCCGGGTCACGCGCAGCTGCTCCAGAAGAGGAAGCAGCATCGGGGAGTCCCCTGCCTGGCCGGGGGTGATCAGGCTGACCAGCGGCAGCCCGGTCCCATCGACGAGCTGATGGATC